>JBBSMF010000244.1:0-3450 GCA_038233295.1 Candidatus Limnocylindrales bacterium
GGTCGAGGGTGGTGTCGGTGTCGCAGAGCCAGGAGGGCATCGCGTTGTAGAGCTTGGTTAGCGTGTGCTGCTCGAGATCCTCATCCGAGGCGCCGGCGGGGTTGAGCCAGCCTTCGCGCAGCTCGTCGAGGCGCTTGGCGGCGGCGGCGATCGCGTCGCGCTGCTCGTCGGTGGGCTGCGGGAAGGCGAACGTCTCGAAGGCCGTGGTGAGCGTGCAGCGGAAGCCGCTCTTGACCTCGCGCAACCGCGTGCCCATGCCACGCGCCCACAGCTCGTGGACACGCGGGTGAAGGATGCTGAAGGTGGAGTCGTCGGCTCCAGCCGACCTGCTCGTTAGCGGCGACCAGATCGTCTGCATCTGCGCGGGCATGGCGAGTGGTAGCGCTATGCCTCCGCTTCGGCCTTCTCCCAGACCGAGACGTGCGAACGGCTCTGGGACGTGAAAGGCTCGCGCCCCCATCCCGCCCAGCGTTCACGCAAGCGCAGCCCGGCCAGCTCGGCCATGAGGTCGAGCTCCGCGGGCCATACGTACCGGAACGGGATCGAGTCGAGTTCCCACTGGTCGCCGCGGCGCGCGAAATGGTGCGAGATGAGGCTCTGGTTGGCGATGTCGTACTCGTCTATCCCGACGTGGTCCTCGCCGAAGTCGAAGACGACCCGCGTCTCGCCGGGCGGGAGACGCTGCAGATCAGGAACGCCCACCTCAATGACGAAGCAGCCGCCCGGCTGCAGGTGAGCGGCGACGTTGCGGAAGCACGCGACCTGCGCCTCCCGCGTGGTGAGGTTTTCGATCGTGTTGAACACGAGGTAGGCGACCCGGTAGGAGCCCGGTGCCCTGGTGGTCGCGAAGTCGCCGATGGTGGTGCCGATGTCCGCGCCGCCCGGCTTTTCGCGTAGTTTCGCCACCATCGCCCGCGACAGCTCGATGCCGTGGACCGACACGCCGTGCGCCGCCAGCGGCAGCGCGATCCGCCCGGTGCCGACCCCAAGCTCGAGGGCCGCGCCGTCGCTGGCGAGCTCGGCTAGAAGATCGACCACCGAGTCCACGATAGCCGGCTCGAACATGTCTGCCGATGACGCGTCGTACCTCGCGGCGATCCGTTCGTCGAAGAACCCGTCATCGTGCACGGCGGCAGGCTACCAGACGAGCGATGGCTGATCCACGGGCCTTCAGCCGAGCTCGTCGGCCTGTCCGAACTCGGGTCCGCCCGTGGGCAGGTAGACGTGGATCGCCGTGCCGGAGCCAGTTGAACGTGGTCGACCAAAGAGAGGACTGGTAGCCACCCCGGCGTCGGGGAAGAGACGCCGGCCCGCGCCGCTCCTCGATGCGCTTTGTCGTCTGGCCCGAAGAAGCAGCCTGAGTGAGACGGCGGGGGCAGTGCTGACGACGCTACTGTCGATCGGCGGCTTGCTCTTCCTGCGTGACACCGCCTGGTCCACCGATGCCACCGAGACGGCGGTCGTCGTCCTCGACCCGCGAGTGCCCGATGCGGGCTGATCAGCGGGCATCGAGCGCCTCAAGCCTAGTAGAGCGGCGACACTCCCATGACCACGAGCACGATCCAGAGCAGCAGCAGGATACCGATGAGAGCTACCGCCACGACGGCGATGCGCCGCAGGTCCTGCGCCACGTAGACGTACTCCGTGGCGGCACGTGCGGCGAGGACGCTTCCCGGCTTCGCGCGGGCCCGGTGATGGATGGTGCGCGAGGGCGGGGCGCTGCCGGCAGCGGTGGTCACCAGCGTTCGACGTGTCGGGGCAGCGTCCGCGGCGGCGATGGCATCGCCGAGTCCGTCCGTCTGCCGCGGCGCGGAAGTCGAGGTGCGTGGACCGGCCGGACGGGTCGGTGCGGGGCGGGTACCAGGTCGACGGTGGTCGGGCCTACCGCGCGTGCGCTTGCTCACGGGCCGAGGATACCAGCCGGGTCGGCGTTAGGATAGGACGTCCCTGGTCATCCGGGCGGAGCCGTGAGGAGCCCAGACCGTTGCCTGCCTCGTTCGCCGCGCCCCTGGCGCTGGGGGCGCTCGCCATCGCTCTCGTTGCGCTCGTGCTGGCGCTCGCGGCGCTTCGTCGGGGAAGGGTCGTGCCGAGGGAGCGTCCGCTGCCAGCCCTCACCGATATGGATTCGCTCGAGGCGTACCTTTCGCAGCAGGAGGCGCGAGTCGAGGCCTTGGTCCGCACCGCGACGAACCAGGAGGAACGGCTGTCGGCCGTGGACACGCGGGGCGGGCGGGCCATCCAGCACGTCGGCGTGGTGCGCTACAACCCCTTCGATGACACCGGCTCCAACCAGAGCTTCGCGCTCGCCCTGCTCGACGACCAGGGCAACGGCGTGGTCATCTCCAGCCTCCACTCACGGCAACAAACGCGGGTCTATCTGAAGGAGATAGTCGGCGGTCGGAGCGAGGCGCAACTCTCGGGTGAGGAGACCGAGGCAGTCGGGCGGGCCGCCATCCCGCGCTGACCTCGGCGTTGCCCACGCGGGCGTGACACACAGGTGGCACGAGCGACCGGCAGTCTCGCCCCATGAGCGCATCCGATCGACCGTCCCTGTCGGCACCCCGGTCCGTCGATCCCGCGGCCCGAGCGCCGGAAGGCAGCGCGCCGGTCTCCCTGGAACGAGTGGCGGAGCTGCTGCGCGGTCTGGATCGGGATCAGCGCCGGGCGGTGACGCACGGGGAGGGACCGCTGCTCGTGGTCGCGGGTCCGGGCACCGGCAAGACGGAGGTCATCACCCGCCGCGTGGCTTGGCTGATCGCCACCAAGCGTGCCCGCCCGTCAGAGGTCCTCGCGCTGACCTTCACGGACCGCGCGGCGGACGAGATGCAGAGCCGCGTGGACACGCTGGTGCCATACGGTCATGCAGAGGCATCCATACACACCTTCCATGCCTTCGGCGACCGGCTGCTGCGCGAGTTCGCCTACGAGCTGGGGCTGCCCACCGACCCCCGGGTCATCAGCCGGGCAGAGGCCGTGGTGCTGCTCCGTGAGCACCTCTTCGAGCTGGGCCTTGAGCGCTATCGCCCGCTGGCCGATCCGACGCGGTTCCTGGGAGCCTTGGTCGATCGTTGCGGGCGGGCCAAGGACCAGGGGCTGACACCCGCCGACCTTCTCGCCACAGCCGGCAGCCAGGAGCGGGCCGCGGAGGAAGCACTTGAGGCGGCGGGCACGGATGCCGCGTCGCGTGAGGCCGCCCTGGCCCTCGTGGAGGCGGCAGCCGGGCAGCGGGAGCTGGCCGTGGCCTACGGGCACTATCAGCGACTGCTGGCGGACCGGGGCCTCATCGATTTCGGCGACCAGGTCCATGCAGCGGTGTGTCTTCTGCGCGAGCGACCGGCTGTGCGAGCGGAGCTCCAGCGAAGGTTCCGCTACATCGTGGTCGACGAGTTCCAGGACACCAACCCCCAGCAGGCGGAACTGCTCACACTGCTCTCAGGTGCCCGCCGTAAC
>JBBSMF010000245.1:0-3440 GCA_038233295.1 Candidatus Limnocylindrales bacterium
GACAGCGCAGCCTGAACGGGCTCATCCTGAGTGGCGGCGACGAAGCTCGTCGATGACCACGGTGGGCGACGTGTCCCGCTCAGCGGCCAGCACTAGGGCGTGATAGAGGAGATCGGCTAGCTCGCAGGCGAGCGTGGCGCGGGTGGCGTCGCTGGGCGCCGCAGCATCGTCCTTGGCGGCAAGCACGACCTCGGTCGCCTCTTCGGCGACCTTTCGTGCCACGGCGTCCACGCCACCATCGAGCAGCCGCGTGGTGTAGGAGCCTTCGGGCCGGGTGCTAGCCCGATCATCGATCGTCGACCATAGGGTCTCGAGCCAAGCGAAACCTTGGGACGTCGCAACGCGCTCAGGTTCGGCCTCGACTTCGTCGAAGCACGACCGTGTGCCCGTGTGGCAGGTCGGGCCAGTCGGCTCCGCTGTGATCAGGATGGCGTCTCCGTCGCAGTCGAGCCGCGCGTCCACCAGCCGCAGCAAGTTACCGCTGGTCTCGCCCTTGCGCCAGAGCCGGTCGCGCGAGCGCGAGTGGAAGTGGACCTCGCCAGTGCTCAGCGTGGCGTCGAGGGCCTCGTGGTCCTGCCAGGCCAGCATCAGGACCCGCCCATCGGCAGCGTCCTGGACGATCGCGGGCACGAGGCCATCTGGTCCCCATCGAACGGCCCCGGGGTCCAGCTGACGCGCTGTTTCGCGCTCGGGCTGGGCCATCAGGCGGCCACTGGAACGCGGCGAACCGGGACCCCGGCCGCGGCGAGAGCCTCCTTGACCGCTCCGATCGAGTGGAGGTCCCGATGGAAGATCGAGGCTGCCAGCACCGCGTCCGCGCCGCCCTCGACGATGGCCGCCACCATGTCCGCCGGCGTCCCAGCGCCGCCGGACGCCACGACGGGAACGTCGACCGCCGCCACGACAGCACGGATGAGCTCGACGTCGTAGCCGCCACGCGTGCCGTCGCGGTCGATCGAAGTCAGCAGCACCTCGCCCGCGCCCAGCTCTACCAGGCGCCGCGCCCAGGCCACCGCGTCCAGGCCCGTCGCCTCACGACCGCCGCGCACCACCACCTCCCAGCCCGGCGGCGCATCGCCCGACGTCCCGACGCGTCCTCGCGCGTCGATGGAGGCCACGACGCACTGCCGCCCGAACATCCGCGCACAGCGGCGGATCAGCGCCGGGTCGCGCACCGCTGCCGTATTGATCGCGACCTTGTCGGCGCCCGCACGCAGCACAGCCTTGATGTCGGCAGTGGACCTGACGCCACCGCCGACCGTGAGGGGCACGACCGCGCTGCGGGCCGTGCGCTCCACGATGTCCAGCAGCGTGCCGCGTGCCTCTGGGGCAGCGGTGATGTCCAGGAATACCAGCTCGTCCGCGCCAGCTTCGGCATATCGGGCGGCCAGCGTAGGCGGGTCGCCCTCGTCGGAGAGGTCGATGAAGCGGGTGCCCTTGACCACGCGCCCATCGGCCACGTCCAGGCAGGGGATCAAGCGGCGCAGGAGCAAACGCTCAGCCCGCCGCTGAGGCGTCGGGGGCGGCGAGCCGCACCAGATTGGCCAGGATGCGCAGGCCGTCCGACCCGGACCGTTCGGGGTGGCACTGGATGCCAAGCACTCGCCCCGAGGCGACGATGCTCGGGAAGCGACCGCCATGCTCCGTCTCAGCGACCACCATGGAGCGATCGTCGGGGGCGGCCACGAAGGAGTGGACGAAGTAGGCCGGTGCGCCGTCCGCCACGCCGTCCAGGAGAGGATGGTCCCGCACGCGTTCCAGGGCGTTCCAGCCGATGTGCGGCAGGCGAGGGGCGTCCGGCACCCGCTGGACTGACCCCTGGAGCAGCCCCAGCATCTCCGCACCGTCCTCCTCGGAGCGCTCGAAGAGCAGTTGCAGGCCCAGGCACACGCCGAAGTACCAGGCGCCATCCTCGACAGCGTCCGTGACGGCGCGGTCGAGCCCATGCCTTCGCAGCTGCGCCATGGCGGGCCTGCTGGCGCCGACGCCCGGGACCACGACCACGTCGGCACCGACCAGGTCCGCCGGGCGACTGGCCCCCCGCACCGTCGCCCCGGCTCGGCTAAGGGCGTGCTGGATGCTGACGAGGTTGCCCGCCCCGTAGTCGACCACGACGACCTCGGTCACGGGGCCGAGCCATCCAGCGTGCCTTTGGTGGAGGCGACGCCGGTGCGCCGCGGGTCGGTCGTGACGGCCCGCCGGAGAGCGACCGCCAGCGCCTTGAAGCTCGCCTCTGCCATGTGGTGGTCGTTGCGGCCGCTGGCCCGAAGGTGGAGGGTGGCACCGGCCGTCCGTGCCAACGACTCGAGCGCATGCTCCACCAACTGCGTGGGCAGGGCACCCATGCGCTCGCCGCGGAAGGGCAGGTCAAGCGCCGCGTATGGGCGGCCCGAGAGGTCAAGCACGCACGTCGCCAGCGATTCGTCCATGGGCACGGACGCCTCACCGAAGCGCTGGATACCGGCCCGGTCGCCCAGGGCCTGGCTGATGGCTTCGCCCAGGGCCAAGGCGACGTCTTCGACGGTGTGATGCTCGTCGACATGCAGGTCCCCCGTCGCCTCGAGCGACAGATCGAAGAGCGCGTGGTGGGCGAATGAGGTCAGCAGGTGGTCGTAGAAGCCGATGCCGGTCGCGACCGATACCTGGCCGGACCCGTCGAGTGCCAGGCGCACGGTGATGCGTGTCTCGCGCGTCTCGCGATGGATCGTGGCCATACGCGGCGCGGCGTCCGCCGCCGGGTTCGCTGTGGTACCGCGCCGTTCGGCGTTCACGTCGGCCGTCCGTCAATGACTGCCAGGAGCCGCTCGTTCTCCGCGCGGCTGCGCACCGTGAGTCGGAGATGAGCAGCGAGCGGGTGGTCGGACGGAAAGGTCCTCGGCACGATCCCGGAGCGGAGCAGATGCTCGCCGGCCGCGCCTGCCCGCGACGCGTCCCCGAGCGAGACGAGCAGGAAGTTGGTCACGCTCGGCGAAGGTGGCCAACCCGAGGCGGCCAGCCGCCGGGCGAGCCACTCGCGTTCGGTCGAGAGCCGCGCCACGTTGGCGCGGGCGACCTCTGGACGGCTCAGGGCGGTAGCGCCCAGCGTGGCGGAGACCGTCGAGATGCTGCCCGGCGGCCGGACCCTTTCCAACCGCTCGATAACGGCCCGGGAGCCGGCTGCGTAGCCGACGCGCGCGCCGGCCAGGGCGAATGCCTTGGATAGCGTCCGCACGACCAGCAGGTTCGGACAACGCTCCAGCAACGACACCGCGCTGCCGTCGACGAACTCGGCGTAAGCCTCGTCGATGACCACCAGCGGCGGATCCGGCACGGCCGACGCTACGTCCAGCAGCACCAGCAGCCGGTCGGGATCCTCGCGGGCACCGGTGGGGTTGTTCGGGTCGCACAGCCAGACGACCGACGCCCCGGCCAGGCGGGGCAACAGCGCACCCAGGTCGAGC
>JBBSMF010000246.1:0-3421 GCA_038233295.1 Candidatus Limnocylindrales bacterium
GCCGCCGTCCCTGCCGAGGATCCCGTCAATGGGGGCACGCCATCGTGAACAGACTTCCTGTAGGTTCCGCCGCGATACGTGCCGCGCGCGAGACCAGGGCCATGCTCGTGCCCATGGTCATCGAGACCTCGAGTCGCGGTGAGCGTGCCTACGACATCTACAGCCGCCTGCTCAAGGAACGGATCATCTTCCTGGGCGACGCCATCGAAGACCACATGGCCAACCTCATCATCGCGCAGCTGCTGCACCTGGAAGCCGAGGATCCCGACCGCGACATCAGCCTGTACATCAATTCACCGGGCGGCGTGGTGACGGCTGGCCTGGCCATCTACGACACGATGCAGTACCTGCGCGCGCCGGTCAGCACGATCTGCATCGGCATGGCTGCCTCCATGGCGGCGGTCCTGCTGGCAGCCGGCGCCAAGGGCAAGCGTTACGCGCTGCCCAACAGCCGCATCATGATCCACCAAGGGTCGGGCGGCTTCCGGGGCAACACGCCGGACATCCTGATCCAGGTCCGCGAGCTCGAGGAGCTCATCAACGCCAACCACCGCATCCTGGCCCGCCACACCGGTCAGCCCGTGGACAAGATCGTCAAGGATACGGAGCGGGACTACTTCATGGCACCTGGGGAGGCCAAGGACTACGGCATCATCGATGAGGTGTATGCCGAGCGCGACCAGTCGCTCATCAGCGAGGCCAAGAAGGAAGGCGGGCTGGCGGGGGAGGGCAGCGCTGCCCATGAAGGCGAGGATGTCGCGCCCGAGCCGTCCAAGAGCGGCCCGGAGAAGAGCAGCCGCGGATGAGTGACGCCCGAGGATGCGCCGCGGTGCATCATGGACGGATCGCGCATGGGATCGTTGGCACGACCGGGCGTCTGCCCCTGCGCGTCGCCTGGTAGGAACCGAGAAGGACCGGCTCGATGTCGACCACCACGGGAAGCAAGACGCCCAAGGTCCCGTACCGCTGTAGCTTCTGTGGCAAGAGCCAGGAGCAGGTGCGAAAGCTGATCGCGGGTCAGAACGTCTACATCTGCGACGAGTGCATCAACCTCTGCCAGGAGATCATCGAGGAAGAGATGCTGGAGACGCCGCGCCCCAAGCCGCAGGCGTCGAAGCTGCCCAATCCCCGTCGGATCAAGGAGTCGCTCGACCGCTACGTCATCAGCCAGGAACGGGCCAAGCGCGTGCTGTCGGTGGCCGTCTACAACCACTACAAGCGGGTCAACGCAGGAAACCTGGTGGACGAGGTCGAGCTCCAGAAGTCCAACGTGCTTTTGGTCGGACCGACCGGTTCCGGGAAGACGCTCCTGGCGCAGACCCTGGCGAAGGTCCTGGATGTGCCGTTCTGTATCGCCGACGCGACGTCCCTGACGGAAGCTGGGTATGTCGGCGAGGACGTGGAGAACATCCTACTGCGCCTCATCCAGGCAGCTGACTTCGACGTCGCCCGGGCCCAGCGCGGGATCATCTACATCGACGAGATCGACAAGATCGCCCGCAAGGCGGACAACCCCTCGATCACGCGTGATGTCTCTGGGGAAGGCGTCCAGCAGGGGCTGCTCAAGATCCTGGAGGGGACTGTCGCCAACGTGCCGCCCCAGGGGGGCCGCAAGCATCCCCACCAGGACTTCATCCAGATCGACACCACCAACGTCTTGTTCATCTGCGGCGGCGCGTTCGAAGGGCTGGAGAAGATCGTCGAGGAGCGTGTCGGCAAGCGCACCATCGGCTTCGGGTCGGAGGCGCAGACCGTCAAGGCGGAGCGCGAGCGGATCCTGGAGCACCTGATGCCGGAGGACCTGCTGAAGTTCGGGCTGATCCCGGAGTTCGTCGGCCGGCTGCCCGTTACGGTGACCCTTTCCGCGCTGTCTCGAGACGACCTCATGCTGGTCCTGACCGAGCCCCGAAACGCGGTCACACGCCAGTTCCAGAAGTTCCTGCAGCTGGACAAGGTCGACCTGGTGTTCACGCCGGGCGCCATCGAGGCCGCAGCGGAACTCGCCTTGGGACGCAAGACGGGGGCTCGCGCCCTGCGCTCCATCGTCGAGGAGTCGCTGCTCGACGTGATGTATGACATCCCGGAGCGCACCGATGTTCGCAAGTGCATCATCACCGAGGAGACCATCCGTGAAGGTCGCGTGCCCCTGTTGCTGACCAAAGCGGAGATCGACCGCGGCGTAGATGAGACGAACTACGGCGAGCTCCTGGAGCGCGGCGCGTAGCGCCTGACCTTTGCGACCGACGGCGCCCGGTAGCCGCGGTCAGGTCGGCTGCGGCGAGCCGGCCCGGACGAAGTCCAGGATGCGTTGCCAGCCATCCGCCGATTCATCGCCGTACTGCTCGTACTTGCGGTCGAAGAAGGAGTGCGGGGCGTCCGGATAGGTCACCAGCTCATGATCGACGCCGGCCGCCGTGAGCGCCTCCTCGAATCGCGCCACCGACGCGGCGGGGATCCCGGCATCGGCGCCGCCAAACAGGCCCAGCACGGGGCAGAGCATGCGCTCGGCCAGATCGACCGGCGCAGGCATGTCGTTGCGCGGTGGCCCTACGGGCACGCCGTAGAAGCCGATGACGCCAGCGGCCGCCAGCTCGGCGTCCGCGGCGGCCAGAAACGCGAGCCGGCCCCCGAAGCAGAAGCCCATCACAAAGAGGGTCTCGATCCTCCGCTCGTCACGCAGCCACGCGGCAGCGGCCGCCAGATCGGCACGGAGGCCGGCCCAGGTGGTCTGCTCCACATGGGGAGCGTGGTCGAAGCCATCCGGGTGCCGGGTAGTGCCGGCGGACCGCCCGAAGTAGTCGATGGCCACGGCGTCCAGCCCAGCCTCGGCCAAGCGAAGCACCAGCTCCTCGTAGTAACGATGAAGGCCACGGACGTCTGGGAGCACCACGATGCCGGCTCCTGGACCGGTCGAGGCGAAAGCGGCGAAGGCTCGGAACCGGTTGCCGTCATCGGCACCCAGCTCGAGGTCCCGGCTTTCCACGGCGCCGCCCGCGATGGGCGGGATGGGAGGTCGGGAGTCGTACGAGAAGCACATGGTCGGCAGCTCCGTGCGGTGTGCGGTCGCGTGGGTATCCATCCGGGGGGCATTGTGCGATAGACTGCGGGGCCTACGGCGACGACCGAGAGGAGTAGCTTCCGCACCGGCCGGCAGAGATCGCGGGTCCTGGCTGTAAGCCCGCGGCGGCACGATGGATGTGAAGGTCGCTCGTGAGCTGTGGCGGCAGTGGTGCCCGATAGCGCGCCATGAGGGCTCTCGTCCTTGACCGGGACCGCGATGTGTGGGCCCCCTGATGGGAGCCGAACCAGCAGGTGGTACCACGACCCCGTTCGTCCGCTGGACGAGCGGGGCGTTTCGATTCAAGGAACGACGATGACAGAGCAGCAGTCGATAACGGATACCGGCGAGACCGGGATGGCC
>JBBSMF010000247.1:0-3420 GCA_038233295.1 Candidatus Limnocylindrales bacterium
AAGCGGCATACGCTAGACTGCGCGTTCGCGGCTGCGAGGCCGCTCTTGCCCGTGCCGGTCGATGACCAGGCGCCGTGGATCACGTTCGATCCGCTGCGCAGCCGCGACCGGGCCACCATCCGCACACATCGTCCGAATCTCGCCCACGCGTGCGTCCCGGAGTCCGCTCCGGCACCTCGCCTGGAGTCGTCCACGACCTCGACCGAAACAAGGAGTCCGACTTCGTGCCCACGATCAGTCAGCTCGTGCGCAAGGGCCGCAAGCCGAAGATCTCGAAGATCAAGGCGCCTGCCATGCGCCGGAACTGGAATAGCCTGCGTCAGCGGCAGGAGTCGATCCCGGGTGCCCCGCAGAAGCGCGGGGTCTGCCTGCAGGTCCGGACGATGACGCCCAAGAAGCCCAACTCCGCCCTGCGCAAGATCGCCCGTGTGAAGTTGACCAACCAGATGGAAGTGACCGCTTACATCCCGGGCATCGGGCACAACCTCCAGGAGCATTCCGTGGTCCTGGTGCGGGGTGGCCGTGTGAAGGATCTGCCGTCGGTCAAGTACCACATCATCCGCGGCACCCTGGACGCTGCCGGCGTCCGTGACCGCAAGCAGTCTCGCTCGCGCTACGGCGCGAAGAAGCCGAAGTAGCGCCATGCCGCGACGAGTAGGCATCCCCCGCAAGGCCAAGTACGCACCGACGCTGACGCGCACCACCGACCGCTTCGTGGTGAAGCTGATGACCGACGGCAAGAAGGGCCTCGCTGAGCGCATCCTTCGGCAGGCACTGGCGCGCGCGGAGGCCGCGGCACACCGCCCTGGCCTGGAGGTCCTGGACGCCGCGCTGCGCAACGCGACGCCCATCATCGAAGTCAAGCCGCGCCGCGTCGGCGGCGCCACCTATCAGGTCCCCGTGGAGATCCGGGGCGATCGTCGCGTCTCGCTGGGTGTCCGCTGGCTGGTCCAGTCGGCGCGGCGGCGAAGCGGCAAGTCGATGAGCGAGAAGCTGGCCTTCGAGCTGGTCGACGCCATGAACGGGCTCGGCTCTGCCGTCAAGCGACGGGAAGATACCCACAAGATGGCCGAGGCCAACAAGGCCTTCAGCCACTTCAAGTGGTAAGCCGGTCCGCCACGAGCATAGGGAAGTAGCGAACAGTGGCACGACAGGTTCCGCTCGCCAAGACGCGGAACATCGGGATCATCGCGCATATCGACGCTGGCAAGACGACCGTCACCGAGCGGATCCTCTTCTATACGAAGAAGATCTACAAGATCGGTGAGGTCCATGAGGGCGCGGCCACGATGGACTGGATGCCCCAGGAGCAGGAGCGGGGCATCACCATCACGGCTGCTGCCACGACGGCGTATTGGGCTGATCACCGCATCAACATCATCGATACGCCCGGGCACGTGGACTTCACCATCGAAGTGGAGCGCAGCCTTCGAGTGCTCGACGGCGCGGTGGTCATCTTCGACGGCGTGGCCGGCGTGGAGCCCCAGTCCGAGACGGTCTGGCGGCAGGCCGACCGTTACGGCGTGCCCCGCTTCTGCTTCATCAACAAGCTCGACCGAACCGGCGCCGACTTCTGGCGCGGCGTCGACTCCATCAAGGAGCGCCTGGGCGCCAACGCCATCCCGGTCCAGGTCCCCATCGGCCAGGAGGACCAGTTCAAGGGCGTCATCGACCTCATCAACATGAAGGCCATCATGTATCTCGACGACCTGGGTGAGAACATCCAGGAGACCGAGATCCCCGAGGAGCTGCGCGCCGACGCCGAGAAGCATCGCGCGACGATGATCGATGCCGTCGCGGAGATGGACGATGACCTCACGCAGAAGTACCTCGAGGGCCAGGAGCTCACGGTCGATGAGATTCGCCGCGGCCTCCGTCTGGGCACTCTTCAGAATCGGATCATCCCGGTCCTGACCGGCTCAGCCCTCAAGAACAAGGGTATCCAGCCGATGCTCGATGGGGTCATCGACTATCTGCCCTCTCCCCTGGATGTGCCGCCCATGGTCGGCGTGGACCCGCGCACCAGCCAGGAGGTGCCGCGTCTGGTGGACGACTCAGCGCCCTTCAGCGCCCTCGCCTTCAAGATCGCCGCCGACCCGTTCGTGGGCAAACTCTGCTTCTTCCGCGTCTATTCCGGCAGCCTCAAGACCGGCTCCTACGTGCTCAATGCCTCCAAGGGCAAGCGCGAGCGCTTCGGCCGGGTGCTGCAGATGCACGCCAACCACCGTGAGGAGATCGAGGAGGTCTTCGCCGGTGACATCGCCGCGGCGGTGGGGCTCAAGGACACCTTCACCGGCGACACCCTGAGCGATCCCGACCATCCCGTGATCCTGGAGGCGATGACGTTCCCGGAACCGGTCATCGAGGTCAAGATCGAGCCCAAGACCAAGGCCGACCAGGACAAGCTGGGCATCGCCCTGCAGCGCCTGGCTGAGGAGGATCCCACGTTCCGGGTTCATACCGATCCGGAATCCTCCGAGACGCTCATCGCGGGCATGGGCGAGCTGCACCTTGACGTCCTGGTCGACCGCATGATCCGCGAGTTCAAGGTGGCGGCCAACATCGGCAAACCCCAGGTCTCCTATCGCGAGACGATCCGCCGTGAGGCGCAGGGCAACGGCCGCCACGTCCGCCAGACGGGGGGCAAGGGCCAGTACGGGCACGCCGTCATCAGGCTGGAGCCCAATGAGAAGGGCGCCGGCTATGAGTTCATCGACAAGATCGTGGGCGGCACCATCCCGCGCGAATACATCAAGCCCATCGATCAGGGCATCCGCGAGGCGCTGCAGACCGGCATCTTCGCGGGCTATCCCGTGGTGGACGTCAAGGTGACCCTCTTCGATGGCTCCTACCACGACGTCGACTCGAGCGAGATGGCCTTCAAGATCGCCGGCTCACTGGCGGTCAAGGATGCCTTCGCCAAGGCTGACCCGACCGTCCTGGAGCCCATCATGCGGGTCGAGGTCGTGATGCCCGAGGAGTTCATGGGCGACGTCATCGGCGACCTGAACAGCCGGCGCGGCCAGATCGAGGGCATGGAGAACCGGGGCGGCACGCAGGTCGTGCGCAGCTTCGTGCCTCTGGCCGAGATGTTCGGTTACGTGACAGACCTGCGCAGCATGTCGCAGGGCCGCTCGACCTCATCCATGGAGTTCTCACACTACGCCGAAGTCCCCAACAGCATCGCCAGCGAGCTCGCTCAGAAGGCTCGCGTCTAGCGACCGCCCCAGCGGCACGACAGCGACCGACAGGCACGCCCTACAGGAGACAGGAACAGAGATGGCCAAGAAGAAGTTCGAGCGCAACAAGCCCCACGTGAACATCGGCACGATCGGGCACATCGACCACGGCAAGACCAGCCTGACCGCGGCCATCACCAAGTACCTGGCCCTGAAGGGTGCCTCGGAGTACCGCGCCTTC
>JBBSMF010000248.1:0-3419 GCA_038233295.1 Candidatus Limnocylindrales bacterium
AGGGGATCGTCCGGGCGCCTCGCCCCGAACCTCGCTCGGGACGCCAGCCCTGGGGCTGGAGGTGATGGGGGTCGCCGAAGGGTCGCTTGACGCGGCCGGCACGGCCCTGGCGCCCGGTGCCGTCGCGGACCTCGTCGGTCGGTTGGCGTCGCTGGCGGCTGATGCCGGCGCGCGACGCGATCTGGCGGAACAGGCGCTGGCTGGCGCTGTGGCCGGTCTGGCGCCCCTCGTCCACCAGGTCGCCGACGATCTGGAGCACCAGGCCATCGACGCCGATGCACTCCGGCGGATCGCGGCCACCGACCACGCAGAAGAGCTTCGGCTCATGCGAGAGCGGCTTGGGCGGGGCAACGTCCTTCGCGAGGAGGTCATCCGCCAGTGGCACAGCTTCGTCGGTGCCGACCAGATCACGCGCGCCTTCTCCAGCGGCATCGGCCGGGTACGTGGCGCGGTCATGTCCGTCTTCCGCGGCAGTCCCGAGGCTCCCGTGGTGGCCGTGCAGAAGGGCGCCAGCGATGATCTTTCGGCGCTCATCGTGGCGCACGCGTCCGACGCCTCCCGACGCACGGCGACCCACTGGTCCGGCGACCCGCTGGGCGCTCGCCTCGTGGCTGAGGACGCCGGGCTGTGGACCGCCTCACCCGACCTGGCCGACACCACCCGCCAAGCGCTGACGAACTGGATGGGCGCCATCGCATCCGACGTGGCCGTCACCGGCGCGGACAAGCGCGGCGTGGCACGCGGCGTGTCGCTGGGCGTCAACGCGGGCGCCGTGACGGTGATGCTGACCGTCTTCGCGCACACCGGCGGATTGACCGGAGCGGAGGTGGGCATCGCGGCGGGCACTGCCTTCCTCAACCAGAAGCTGCTCAACGCGCTCTTCGGTGAGGCTGCGGTGCTTGAGATGATCGCCCGCGCCCGCGACCGCCTGGACGCGACGCTGGAGAGCCTCATGGCACGAGAGCGCGAGCGCTTCGACCGCCTGGTACCTTCCGGGCAGGAGCTGCGGGATCTGGGCGCCAAGCTGCGCGACACGGTCGACACCGCCGCGCGTCCCGATGGCGGCTGACCCGAGCGGCGCCGCGGATCGCCTGGACCTCGAGCGCTGCGAGGCATCGCTCGGACGAGCCATCGAGGCAGCCGGAGCGTTGGGGCTCGACGTGCGCGCCGCCGGGGAGGTCCGCAGCCGCGTGGCGGAGCGCTCCGGCTTCCCCACCGATCTGTACGTGCTGGCACTCGCCGGTGGCACGGGCGTGGGCAAGTCCAGCCTCCTCAATGCCCTGGCCGGCGAGCCCATCAGCGCCGCGGGGGCGGTGCGACCGACCACGTCACAGCCGAGCGCCTGGGTGCCGGCCTCTCGCCTGGCCGACGCCACTCCCCTGCTGGAGTGGCTGGGAGGCGCCGCCGTACGGACACATGGCGCCACGACACTGGATGGGCTGGTCGTGCTGGACCTGCCTGACCTGGATTCGATCGCCCAGGACCATCGCAGCAGGGTGGACTCCGTACTGCCGCGTATCGATGCCGTTCTGTGGGTGGCCGATCCCGAGAAGTATCAGGACGCCATCCTTCACGACGGCTATCTACGCACATGGGTCCGTCGCCTCGAGCGTCAGGCGGTGGTGCTCAACAAGGTCGATCGCGTCTCCCCGGCCGACGCCGAGATGCTCAGAGGGGACCTCGCGGCACGGCTCGGGCGAGAGGGGCTGCCGGAGCTGCCCATCCTGCTCACCTCCGCGTCGGAGGGCCGCATCGCTGAGCTGTCAGCGTGGCTCGCCGCCGGTGCGGAGAGCAAACGCGTCATCCGTGCTCGAATGGCCGCCTCGTCGCGCGCGGCCGTGGAGGATCTGGCCGGCCAGGCCGGCGTGGACCCGGGGCGTGGCTGGCAGCCGCTGATCCCCGAGCAGGAGACGCGCACGGCCATGGGGTCGATGAGCGACCGCATCCTGGCCATCGTGGATCTCCCCGGGCTGCGACGCCAGGCGGTGGAAGCGACCCGGCTCGCGGCACGACCACGCGGTGGCGGCCCGCTGGGCATCGTCCGGACGGTCCTGGAGCGCGGCACCGGACTCAGCGAGCGCCGGGCTGATCCGCAGGGGTATCTCCGCCGGTGGCGGGACCGCGGATCTCTCCTGGGCGCCTCGGAGCCATTGCGCGGTTTGGTCGCCGCAGCGATCCCACAGGTCCCTCCAGCGATGCGTCCGACACTCGCAGCCCTTGCTGACACGGGCGCCTTGACGGCTGGCCTGGGCGAGGCCGTCGACCGGGCCGTCGTGTCGGACGCAGCGAGCTTCAGCCCGCCGGGCAGCCGGCTCTGGCCACTCCTCGGCGTGGCCCAGCTGATCGCCACGGCGGCCTTCGTCGTGGGCGTGATCTGGCTCATCGCGCCGGCGGCCGGCGTGGGCCTGGTAGAGACGCCGCTCCTCGAGTTACCGATACTCGGCGCGCTGCCGCTGCCCGTGGCGTTGGTGGCGGGCGGGCTCCTGGGTTGGTTCTTGCTGGGCCGGGTCCTGCTGGCGCACGCCGGGTGGCTGGGGCGCCGCTGGGCGGCACGACTCCAGGGGCGCATCACGTCGGAGGTGGAGGACTCCGTGCGCGCCACAGCGCTGGGGCCGTTGCGGCGCCTGGACAGCCGGCGCCATGACCTCGCCACGGCAGCGTTGGACGCCCAAAGGGCATGTCACGAGGTTCCTGCGAAGCCGTGATGGAATGGCACCGCGCGCACGACACGGGACCGCCCGCCACCACCCCCCACTGCGCTTTCGACCCGTCGATGGTCCCGTGTCAGGGGTACGTGATCGTCATTGAGCGAGGTCGTGGCTTCCCTCACCGTAGGCCTCGCCGTCGTCGCCGATCGCCGGGGATGGCCCGAAGGCGTCGAGTACGGGTCAGGGAACGAAATACGGCTCTCCCCCTTCAGGGGCGTCGAATCAGCACTCGTGAGGGCGCTGCGAACCGCACCAGTCCTGGAGAGCCACCGTCCCGGATCACGGCTCGAGTGACTGGTGGACCGGCCTGGCCGGACCGACCGGCAGCGGGGAACGACGGCGGAGTCATCGGAGCGTATCGCTCCATCGGTCTTTCTGGCATGAGGTCGGGCCGTTCGGACCCGCACCTCCTGGGGGCCGGAGCCCTTAGCCGTGGGCCGAGGTCCTGGCTCGCTCCCGCACCTCGCGCTCGATCCCTCGCTCGTCAAGGTCAGCCTGGATGACACGTGCCCGCATCACCAGGTCGCGGTCACGGGTGATGGTGCGCGCGATCCAGTCGATGTAGGTGGGCTCCAGCTGCGTGACCTCGCCCAGGGTGAAGCCGTGGAAGCGTCCAAACTCGATGACCGTCTCGCGCGACTCGCGCAACGTGGGCAGGCGCGGCGGGTCAGCGCTGAGGCGACGCTCCACCGGCCCGGTCGGGATGCTCGC
>JBBSMF010000249.1:0-3416 GCA_038233295.1 Candidatus Limnocylindrales bacterium
CGATCAAGGGTCGATTGGCCGGATTCCGCGCGACGAAGGCGACCACCTCCGACCAACCCCCACGCAGCCGCGCGAGCAGATCCTCGGCTCTTGCTCCAGGCCCCGGGACGATGGCGACGACCGCGTGCTGGGTCACGACGGGCGCCGGTGCATCGGAGATAGACGCGACGGGCGCGTTCCGGGGATCATCGGTCGCGGGAGCCGACGGGGCCGGTTCGACCGCCACTTGGCTCGAATGCGCTGGCCCGGCCGACTCGGGCCTCAGTGCGCGTCCTGCAAGCTGCCGGTCGGGCTGTCCGGCGTCCGGAGCCTCGGCTGCCACCGTGAGCAACGCCAGCTCGAGTTGCCAGCGATAGCCACCCAGACCGCTTCGACTGGCGTCGATGCCACTCAACCGACGAGCGGCGCGCGCCAGGCTGCCCGCGGCACCCGTGTCCGCCGTCCCCGTCATGGCCGCCACGAGTCGCAAGCGCAGCTCCGCCACCACCTGGTCGGCAAAGGCGATGAGGTCGCGTCCGTCCGCCTCCAGCCCGTCCAGGATATGGATCCCCGCCAGCGCGTCGCCCCCCGCCAGCGCCGATACGAAACGCTCCACGGCCTGCCCTTCGGCCATGCCCAGCAGATCCCGGATGGAGTCTGCAGTGAGTGGCTCATCGCCGCCACCGAGGACCTGGTCGAGCATCGATTCGGCGTCGCGCATGCCGCCAGCCGCCAGGCGCGCGATGAGGTCGATGGCCTCCGGTTCCGCTGGGCGTCCGTCCGCCAGGAGGATGCGGGCGAGCTTGCCGCTGATCTCCTCGACGCTGAGTGGCCGGAACGTGAAGCGCTGAAGGCGAGACACGACGGCGGGGCGGATCTGGCTCGGGTCGGTGGTGCAGAAGACGAATAGGACGCCCTCCGGGGGTTCCTCCAGTGTCTTGAGAAGCACATCCCAACCCTCCTTGATGCGCTGGACCTCGTCGATGATGAAGACCTTGCGGCGCAGGTCCGCGGCGGAGGTATAGACCCGCGGCAGCAGCTCGCGCATGTCGTCCACGCGGTTGTTGGACGCCGCGTCCAACTCCACCACGTCCAAGGCGCGCCCCTCGCGGATGGCCACGCAGGAGGTGCATGCGTCGCACGGCTCGCCGTCACGCAGCTCGGGGCAGTTGACGGCCTTGGCCAGGATCCGGGCCATGGAGGTCTTCCCGGTGCCGCGCGGACCGACGAACAGGAAGCCGTGGCTGAGCCGGTCCAGGCGGACGGCGTTGCGCAGCGTCGTGACCACAGCGCTCTGGCCGACGATCTGATCGAAGGTCTGGGCGCGCCAGAGTCGGTAGAGCGCCTGGTGAGGTGCAGCGTGAGTGGGGTCGGTCTGCATCTGCCTCAGGATGACGGAAAGCGGTCGAGCCGGGATCCGCGTCATGCCTGGCTCGTACCAGGCAGCGACGACGACCGGGGTGGCCGCAGATGATCTGCCGTGCACCCTCCGTCGACCGAGACGCTCGTGGGCCCAAGCAAGGCGATCGGCTCGGACCAGGCCGATCCGCGGCACCCGGCGAACAGCGCTTAACGCTGCTTCCTTCCGGACCTGACGTGGTTCACGCGTCGCCGCCGCGCGGGACCCGGTCCTCATCGTCGATCACCCTGTCGGCTTCCGCGGGCGCGGGCCTCGGGAGGGGATTCAGCCCTGCTGGAGCGGATTGCAGGTACAGGGCACCGCTAGTTCCCCGCCTAGCACGGCCTCGCCATTCTACGTTGAGGCGGGCAGTGCAGCGTCGGGACAGGGCAGATGCTTGGCGGAGAGGGAGGGATTCGAACCCTCGATGGGTTGCCCCATACCGCATTTCCAGTGCGGCGCCCTAGGCCTCTAGGCGACCTCTCCGCGGGAGATACGTCGTGGCCGGCCGCGACGCGGAAGGGTGATGAGTGCAGGATGGCGGAGAGGGAGGGATTCGAACCCTCGGTGCTTTCGCACACCGCTTTTCGAGAGCGGCACCATCAACCACTCGGACACCTCTCCGCGATGAGGATAGCAAAGGCGCCTGGGGCCGAGACGGAAGGGAGACCTCAGCGGGCGCGAGCGAGGCCAGGAAATGCCGCCGACCGCCCCTCACGAAGATCGGGCCGCAGGTCGGCTGCCTCCTCCTGGAGGATGCCCGACACGATGCGCAGGCGGCGCGGCAGAAGGTCCGAGTCAGCCAGCTGGATGAGGGAGCCCGCGGCGCCATCGACGGGGTCGGCCAGCGCGTACACCAGGCCGTCGGCATCACTCTCGAGCAGAGCCCCCACGCACATGATGCAGGGTTCGACTGTGCAAAAGACGGTCACCCCCGAGAGAGAGGGCCGGCCCAGTCGACGCGCGGCCTCGCGTAGCACGGTGATCACGGCATGGGCGGTGGGGTCACCCGCTGAGCGGACCTGCGCCCGCCCGTGCGCCACCATCGCCTCGTCCAACACCGCGACGGCACCATCCGCCCGTTCGCCGGCGGCCGAGGCCAGGGATGCTTCGGACAGAGCCGCTCGCATGTACATCTCGTAGTGCATCGGTCCGATGCTACACCGCATCCCGGCGCGCGCGACCATCCCGCGGCCCGCGCTACCATCCTCCTCGACGTTCGCCGCCCGCTGCCGCTGCGGCACCACCCTTCAAACAGCTGACCTGGAGTATCCATGGCTCGACCTCGACGCATCGGCGTCCTGACCGGGGGAGGAGATGTCCCCGGTCTCAACAGCGTCATCAAGAGCGTCGTGTACCGGGGTACGGAGCTCGGCTTCGAGGTCTTGGGCATCCGCCGCGGCTGGGAGGGGCTGACCCATCAGCGTCCCGGCGCGTCACCCGATCCGGACTACGTCCGCCCTCTCGATCGGGCCAACACCCGCACCATCGACCGGACGGGGGGCACGGTCCTCCACACCTCCCGGACCAACCCGCGGCGGATGAGCGCGGATCGACTTCCCGCTCACCTCGAGCCGGCGAAGGCGGCCACCATGACCGACGATGGCGCAACGTACGACCTCACGCCGGTGGTGCTCGAGAACATCGAGCGGCTGGGTCTGGACTACCTGGTGCCTATCGGTGGCGATGACACCCTGAGCTATGCCCAGACGCTGCACGACAACGGTGTGCCGCTCATCGCCATCCCCAAGACCATGGACAACGACGTGCAGGGCACGGAGTACTGCATCGGCTTCTCCACCGCCGTGACGCGGGCCAAGGAGGCCATCAACCGCCAGCGGACGACGCTGGGATCGCATGAGCGCATCGGCGTCTATCGGATCTTCGGACGTGATTGCGGCTTCACGGCGCTGTACACGGCCTACGTGACCTCCGCCCGCTGCCTCATCCCAGAGGTGCCCTTCGACCTGGAGCACCTGCTGGAGATCCTGGTCGAGGATCGCCAGCTCAACCCCAGCCACTACGCCTTCGTCATCGC
>JBBSMF010000250.1:0-3413 GCA_038233295.1 Candidatus Limnocylindrales bacterium
ATGGGCGACCTGCTGCGACCCGCCACCCTGCGTCAGAAGTTGGCTCGCGTGTTGCCGGAACGCAACACCATCCTGCACGAGAAGTTCGGCCTGCCCGCCTTCGACTTGGATGCTCTCCATGCCGACGGGATCGCCTGGGGCGAACAGCTCGCGGATCGGGTCACCGACACCGTGGGCCTCATCCAAGCTGCCCTGGCGGCGGGCGAGCATGTCCTCCTGGAAGGGGCGCAGGGCACGCTCCTGGACCTCGATCACGGCACGTACCCATTCGTGACCAGCAGCAATCCCACGGCGGGCGGAGCTTGCACGGGCGCCGGCGTGGGCCCGCGCCAGATCGGCCAGGTGATCGGCGTCATGAAGGCCTACTCCACGCGCGTCGGGTCCGGGCCTTTCCCCACCGAGCTGGAGGACGAGCCCGGGCGCCATCTCCTGGAGAAGGGCCGTGAGTTCGGCACGACCACCGGCCGGCGGCGGCGCTGCGGCTGGTTCGACGCTTCGACGCTGCCCTACGCGGTGGCCGTCAACTCCGTGAGCAGCGTCATGCTCAATAAGCTGGACATCCTGTCCGGGCTGCCCGATATCAAGCTCTGCACCGGCTACCGGGTCGATGGGACGAGTGCCTCCTGGCCGTTGGAGCTGGATGACCTGGAGCGCGCCGAGCCCGTGTACGAGACGTTCCCCGGCTGGGACGCTGACCTCAGCGGCATCCGCCGGATGGGCGAGCTGCCGGACGCCGCCGCCAGGTACGTCGATGCACTGGAGGAGCTCGCCGGGGTGCCCATCGCGCTGGTGAGCGTGGGACCCGAGCGGAGCCAGACGATCGTGCGGGGGCACGTGGACGGAGTGACGGCACTGGCCGGAGCCCTGGAGTCGGTGGCGTGATGACGCCCCCGCAGCGTGTCCTGGTGATGGGCTCGGGCGGCCGTGAGCATGCCCTTGCCTGGGCGCTCGCCCGCGATCCCGATGTCGGTCAGGTCATCGTGGCCCCGGGAAACCCCGGCATGAAGGACGTCGCCACGATCCGTCCGGCAGCAGCGTCGGACGAGCGGATGGCCGCCATCGCGCAGCGACTGGAGGTCGATCTGGTGGTGGTGGGTCCCGAGGGGCCGCTCGTCGCCGGCGTGGCGGACCACCTTGCCCGGCGCGGTATCGCGGTCTTCGGTCCGGGCCGCGACGCTGCACGGCTGGAGGGCAGCAAGGCGTTCTGCCGGGATGTGGCCGCCGCCGCCGGCGTGCCCATGGCCGAGGGAGCTGCCTTCCAGGATGACGAGGAAGGTGCCATCGACATCGCACGTCGCCTCGGTGCGCCGGTGGTCATCAAGGCCGACGGCCTGGCCGGCGGCAAGGGCGTGACCGTCTGCTCGACGCTGGCCGAGGCGGAGGCGGCCATCCGCGCCTGCCGCCCCCGCTTCGGGCTGGCCGCACGACGCATCGTGGTGGAGCGGGCGCTGATCGGCCGCGAGGCGAGTGTCATCGCGATCACGGACGGCGCCTCGCTGCTGGCTTTGCCCGCGGCGCGTGACCACAAACGCTTGGGGGACGACGACACCGGGCCCAACACCGGCGGCATGGGCGCCTACTCACCGCTGCCCGATCTTTCCGACGCCGAGGCCACAGCGCTGATGGAGCGGATCCATCGACCCATCCTGGGCGAGCTGGCGCGGCGCGGGATCCGCTACTCCGGCGCCCTCTACGCCGGGCTGATGCTCACCGAGAAAGGTCCGTACCTGCTGGAGTGCAACGTCCGCTTCGGCGATCCCGAGACCCAGGTCCTTCTGCCGCGGCTCGCCACGCCACTGGCGCCGCTGTTGCTGGGTGCCGCGAACGGGCGCCTCGCCAGGGCTTCGGCAGGGGCAGACCTCTCCGAAGGTCGGATCCCCGGTGATGGTTCCACGGTGGGCGTGGTGCTGGCCACCGCCGGTTACCCCGACCAACCGCGCCTGGGCGACCCGATCGTCACGGATGACCGATCGGCGGCACACGGCGCGCTCACCTTCTGGTCCGGGGTGCGCCGCTCGCAGCGAGCGTTGGTCACCAACGGCGGCCGCGTGGCCACCATCGTAGGACGGGGCGACTCGCTGGAAGAGGCGGCGGACTCGGCCTATCGGGCCACCGACGCGGTCGCCTTCCCCGGGCGGCAGATGCGCTGCGACATCGGTCGGCTGCGATCCCTGGCGACCTCGGCGACCCTCGCGGTCCCGGCGACCGTCGCGGCCCCGGCGGCGCGGCCGTGATACCGCGCTACACGCTGCCCGAGATGGGTACCATCTGGACCGACCAGGCGCGCTTCGAGGGGATGCTGCGCGTCGAGATCGCCGTACTGCACGCCCAGGCCGCCCGCGGGCTGGTGCCCGTGGAAGCCGTCCGTGCCATCGAGTCGGATGCCCGGGTGGATGTCGAGCGCATAGCGGAGCTGGAACGCACCACGGACCACGACGTGATCGCCTTCGTCTCGCAGGTGGCGGAGACCGTCGGGGAGCACGGGCGTTGGCTCCACTTCGGGCTGACCAGCAGCGACGTGGTCGATACCGCGCTGGCGCTCCAATGCGGAGCCGCCGCCGGCCGGCTTGACGAAGACCTGGGACTCCTCCTCGAAGTCCTCACCACGCGCGCCCGCGAGCACGCCTCGACCGTGATGATGGGCCGCACACATTCCGTCCACGCCGAACCGATCACCTTCGGCCTGAAGCTGGCCTCCTGGGCCTTCGAGGTCGATCGAGACCGTGCCCGCCTGCGCGCCGCGGCGGACGACTTGGCCACGGGCAAGATCTCCGGCCCGGTGGGCACCTATTCGACGGTCGAGCCCGCCATCGAGACCGAGGCGCTGACGGCACTGGAGCTCATGCCGGACCCGGTGAGCACGCAGATCGTCCAGCGCGACCGGCACGCCGCCTTCCTGGCCGCCCTCGCGGTCACCGGCGGCTCCATCGAGCGCTTCGCCACGGAGATCCGCAACCTCCAGCACACGGAGATCGCGGAGGTCCAGGAGCCGTTCCGCAGCGGCCAGAAGGGTTCCAGCGCGATGCCGCACAAGCGCAACCCCATCCTGGCCGAGCGGCTGGCCGGGATGGCGCGGCTCCTGCGCGGCTACGCGCACGCGGCGCTGGAGGACCAGGCGCTGTGGCATGAGCGCGACATCAGCCACTCGTCCGTGGAGCGCGTGGCCCTGCCTGGCGCCACCATCCTGCTCGACTACATGCTCGTCCGCTTCCGCGACCTGGTCGACGGCCTCGTCGTCCGGCCCGAGCGGATGCGCGAGAACATCGACCGTGGATTGGGGCTGTGGGCCAGCGGGCGGGTGCTCAGCGCGCTGGTCGAGGCCGGCGGCAGGTCCCGCGAGGCCGCCTACGCCGTCGTGCAGCGGGCGGCGCTGCGCGCCTCGGACGAGCGACGCCCCTTCCGGGAGCTCGTCG
>JBBSMF010000251.1:0-3413 GCA_038233295.1 Candidatus Limnocylindrales bacterium
CAGACCTGCTTCGCGTCCATCGATACGGCCAGCCCCAAGCTACGGATCCCACAGCAAGCACGGCGCCTCGCGGGGTCCTCTGGACCACTCGGAGCGCAGACCCCGCGACCCCGGATCTCGGTGCCAGGAGGCTGGGTGACACCAGTCCCGAGGGCTCCGGCTGGGGACGCCCACGATACCCATCGGGGTCTCGGGCGGCATACGTTAGCGCGGTTCCGCGGAGGCTGCAACGACTTTCCGGGATACTCCCTGGGGGTATCCATCGACAGGTCGCGTTCAGCCGACGGGGTCGCCTGGCGAGGCACCCTCGTCCACGCTCAGGAGCGGGATCCGTCCATCGGCGGGCAACGCTCCCAGGACCAGGACCTGGCTCTCGTAGCCGGCGATGCGACGCGGCGGGAAGTTGACCACACCGATGACCAGCCGGCCCTCCAGCGTCGCCGGGTCGGGATAGGTGGGCGGGATCTGAGCCGAGGAACGGAGGATCCCCAGCGGCCCGAAGTCGATGGACATCTGGTACGCCGGACGGCGCGCCTCGGGGAAGGGCAGGACCCGAAGCACGCGCCCGACGCGGATGTCGAGCTTGGCGAAGTCGTGGATGGTGGCGCTGCCCGGCGGAAGCCGTGGGTCGGTCTTTGAGCTGTCGGTCATGAGACGGGAAATCCTCCCCTGTCTGGTCGGCCGTGCTGGTGCGGCGCCATCTGCCGACCGACACGTTACGCCAGAGGTGGCCGGGTGCTAGGTGGCTCCGCCGCGCTCGGCCCTGCGCCGAGCGAGATCAGCGATGCCAATGACGCCAGCATCGCAGCGACGGCGACACCGAAGGCCACCGACGGTCCCAGGACCGTCCAGACGATGCCGATGACCGCTGAGGCCACGAAGTCGCCCATCGACTGGATGCCGGCCAGCAGCCCGAAGGCCGAACCCCGCCGATCACCCGGCGCCAGGCCCGCGACCGCCGCGTTCTCCCCGGTCTCCACGGCGCCGATGGCGACTCCCGCCACGATGAACGCTGCCCCCAGGACGGCCACCGTCGGACCCGCGATGGCGAAGAGGGCATAGGCGACGGCGAAGAGCGCCACCCCCGCGGCGAAGACGGATCGCGCCCCGACGCGGTCGGCGATCTTGCCGGCTGGGATGGCGGCGAGGGTTCCGGCCACGTTGTACCCGACATAGAGCGTGATGGCGAGCGCGACGGCGGCTTCCTGGCCCCGTTCCGGCGTCAGCAGCTCCGTGGCACGGAGGATGAGCAGGGTCGCCGCCACGTTGCCGACCTCGAACAGGGACACCCCGACCAGGAGGCGACCCAGCGCGCCGTGGAGCAACGGGCGCACGACCAGCCGGATCGGCGCGGTGTGGCGCTCCTTCGGGCGCTCCAGGTGCCGCACGGCGTAGACGATCGCGCCGGCCGCCATGAGGCCCGGGATGATCGACAGCAGGATCGCTTCGCGGATGCCCACCAGGGCGACGAGTCCCAGCGCCAGGATGGGCCCGATGACCGCACCCAGGTTGTCCATGGCTCGTTCGAAGCCGTAGGCGCGCCCGAAGGCGGAGGCATCGACGGCGTCCGCGAGGAGCGCGTTGCGCGAAGGCCCCCGGATGCCCCGGGCGGCCCACGAGCCGGCCCGCAGGAGGCCGACCTGCCATACCGAGGTCGCGAGGCCGATCGACGCCGAAAGGATGGCTGTCAGGGTATAGCCGCCGACCGCGATCGACCGACGCCGGTTCGGGTCGTCAGCGAGCGCACCACCGACGACCTTGGTCAGGCCGGAGATGGCGTCGGCGATTCCCTCGATGATCCCGAGCACCGCCGCTGGCGCAGCCAGCACGGAGCTCAGGAAACCGGGAAGCAGTGCCGTCGGGATCTCGTGGCCGATATCTGCGAGCAGGCTGGCAAGACCGATGCCGCGAACCCCGGGGGTCAGCCATGGTCGCCGCGACGGCGGCTCCGCGGCGCTACCCGGTGCGCGATCGCTCACTCCGAGGGACCGTCCGAGCGATACGTCACGACCTCCGCGGGCGGGACGACGATGTGCCCGTCGCCGGCCATCCGGTCAAGCTCGGGCACGGTCGCCCGCACCTTGTCCTCGCGGTCGATGGCCTCGATCACGATGGGCAGTTCCAGCACAGGCTCACGATGCGTGCGCGGTGCCGGTGCTGCTTCGCGCCGAAGGGCCTCGATACCGCGCAGCACCATCGCACCGGCGAAGCCACGCTCGTGGAGCTGCTCCACGAGCCCGAGATAGAGGTCTTGTCGTCCCACTTGTCGCTCTCACCCAGGTAGACCCGCACCAGCAAGGCTGGTCCCTCGACGCGCATCAGACGTTCCTCCCGAAGGCTAACGGTGACTATGACCGCGAACCGGTCGCCACGCGAACCGGTCGCTCGACACCCGGTTGCCCCTTGGGCTATCATCGGCCGGACGTGGCGCGCCACGGTGCATGCACGCGACCGTGTCGCTAGCCGGCGCCCGGCGCGTTTCCCTTCCCCGGCAGCGGATCACCGGCCCCGCGCCGAGGGATCATTCCAAGAGGAGCCCCCGAGGCCCATCATGACCAAGCGAACCTTTCAGCCCAAGAAGCGACATCGGGCCAAGGAGCACGGATTCCGTGCGCGGATGAAGACCCAGGGCGGTCGGCGCATCCTGGCTGCTCGCCGCGCCAGGGGACGCAAGAAGCTTTCCGCCTGACCGACGCACAGGGACCGCCAGCGAGCCAGCCGCTGGAGATGCTGCGATCGGTGAAGGACTTCACCGATCTTCAGCGGGCAGGCCGGAGCCGCGCTCACCCGTTGCTCATCATCCGCTGGCGACGGAACGATCTCGAGAGGACCCGCTTCGGGTTCTCGACGAGTCGGAAGGTCGGCAACGCAGTGATCCGCAACAGGCTCCGCAGGCGGCTTCGTGAGGTGCTCCGGGCGACGGACCGCCGCCCATCCGGCGGTTGGGACATCCTGGTGATCGCCCGACCGACCAGTGCAGAGGCAAGCTACGCAGACTTGAAGAACGCCCTCGAGGGACTCCTCGGACGGATGGGCAAGGACGAAGGAGGCAAGAGGACGACGTGAGGAAGCTCGGGGTGGGTCTGATCCACCTCTACCGCATCGTCTTCGCCTGGCTGCCGCCCAGCTGTCGCTTCGAGCCTACCTGTTCCCACTACGCCGAACAGGCGATCGTTCGCTACGGGCTGTTCCGCGGCAGTTGGTTGGGCTTGCGTCGTATCGCTCGCTGTCATCCCTGGAACCCGGGTGGCTATGACCCGGTCCGTTAGGTCGACCGCCCCTGCGACGGGCTCGACGGGAGGGGGGCTGGCCCGCCTCGACCTGATGCTGGCCGTGCTGTTCGCGCTGGTCGCCCTGGTCCTCATCGTCGCGCCGGTCTTTGCCGCCGACCCCTCGTCGGCAGCATCGCCAGC
>JBBSMF010000252.1:0-3413 GCA_038233295.1 Candidatus Limnocylindrales bacterium
GGACGTGAATGGCTCGCCGTCGTGCCAGGTGACTCCGTCCCGAAGTTTGAAGGTGTAGACGGCGCCGTCCTCTCCGACCGTCCAGCTCTCCGCCAGCTCCGGGATCGGCTCCAGCTCCGGGCCCAGCTCCACCAGCCCGTTGTAGATGAGCTCCGACGCGGTGTGCGTGCCGCCGCTGGTGGTGATGGCCGGATTGAGGTGACCCGGATCGCTGTCGATGGCCAGCACGAGCGTGCCGCCACCGCCGGTCGCGCCGCTCCCACTCGGGCCAGCTGATGCGCCCGGCGCGTCCGAGGATGCGGGCGGGGCGGCAGGCCCGGTACAGGCCGCGGCGATCGCGACCAGACAGATAGCGACAAGGGGACGGCGGGGCATGAGACCTCCAGATCGTGACGGCGAATATGGCCCTCGCGGGCGAGATGGGACGAGGTTGCCGGATGCGACTAGGTTGCCCGGCACTTGTAAGTGCTCCGGACACTTAGCTTCCGGATCCCCGCGCCTGAGCACGCGCCTGGCCGCGAGCATCGCTTGCCTTCGCGAGAGGTGTATCCTGACCGAACGCTATGTGCGAGGTGCAGATAGCGTCACTCTGTGGAACGGTTGGAAGAGTCACCGGGACGCCGCGGGTGGCTTCCGGATCGGAGGCAAGATCATGCGGATCGGTGTAGCGGGCAAGGGCGGAGCGGGCAAGACCACGGTCTCCGCGACCATGGCCCGTCTTTTCGCTCGACGGGGCTACGACGTCAACGCGCTCGATGGGGATCCGAACCCCAACTTCGCCGCCGCGCTGGGGCTGCCCGCCGGTGAGATAGCGCGGTTGACTCGCGTGCCTCGAGAGGGTGTCCTGGAGGAGCGCATCGGCCCCAACCAGGAAGCGTCCCTTCACCTCACGCGTCCCTTCGAGGAGGTGGTCGAACAGTACGGCGCCATCGGCCCGGACGGCGTGCGGATGCTTACCATGACGGGTCTCCTGGGCGCCGGCCAGGGCTGCATCTGCGGTCAGCACTCCACCGTCAGAGGTTTCGTCGACGAGCTGGGCGCGACGCGTCCGCAGGACGTCACCATCCTGGACACGGAAGCCTCCATCGAGCACCTGAGCCGGGGCACGGTGCGCAGCGTCGAATCCCTGCTGGTAGTGGTCGAGCCCTACTTCCGGGCACTCGAGACCCTCGGACGAACCGTCCCGCTGGCCAAGGAGCTGGGCATCCCGGCGACCTACGTGGTGGCCAACAAGGTCCGCTCCGAGTGGGACGAGTCGACCATCCGGGACTACAGCCAGCGCCTCGGCGTCGAGGTCCTGGGCATGATCCCCTACGACGAGGCCGTGGCGCAGGCCGATCGCGATAACCGCTCGCTGATCGACACGGAACCTTCCTCGCCCGCCGTGGCGGCCATCGACGGCATGGTCCAGTCGCTCATCGACCGGCAGGCCGAGCGCGAGCGTGAGACCAGCGCCGCGCCTGCCGGCACGACCGCGTAGATCAGGAGGCGATCATGACCATCGCCGCACCGCCCCGCGAGGATCAGAGCCCCGCCGTGGAGGCCAGCGAGTCCACGGAGCGCGAGGGCATCGAGCGACCGCCCGACCCGTCTCCCGAGGAGCGCCAGGAGCCGCACAAGGCCCCGGAGGGCCCCATAAAAGTGGTGCATGCCTTCTGGCTGGCCGGCATGAGCTGCGACGGTTGCAGCATCTCCGTCACGGGCGCCACCAATCCCAGCGTCGAGCAGCTGCTGACCGGATCGATCTCCGGACTGCCCACGGTCGTGCTGCATCACCCCGTCCTCTCCGTGGAGGCCGGCGACGAGTTCATCGAACCGTTCGATCAAGCCGCTGAAGGCAAGCTGGATGCACCCTACGTGGTCATCTACGAGGGATCCATCGCTGACGAGCGCATCGCCGCGGAGACCAACGGCTACTTCTCGGCGATGGGCGACCAGGTCATGGAGGGCAGCGATGCGCGGCCCTTCCCCACGGCAGCACGGCTGGCCGTGATGGCGCCCAACGCGGCGGCAGTCATCGCCATCGGCACCTGCGCCACGTGGGGCGGCATCCCGGCCGCGGCCGGCAATCCGACCGGCTCCATGAGCCTGATGGACTTCCTGGGCGCCGATTACCGCAGCTCGCTGGGCCTGCCGGTCATCAACATCCCGGGCTGTGCCCCCATCGGCGACAACTTCACCGAGACGGTGGCGGCCATCCTGCTCTTCCTCCAGGGCATGGGCCCGCTGCCCGAGTTCGACGAGCTGGGCCGTCCTGCCTGGCTCTTCACCGAGACCGTGCACCGGGGCTGTACGCGTGCCGGGTACTACGAGGAGGGCAGCTTCGCCGAGAACTACGGCGACAAGGAGTGCCTGGTCGAAGTCGGCTGCTGGGGCCCCGTCGTCAACTGCAATATCGTCTCGCGCGGCGCGCAGTCGCATATGGGTGGCTGCATGGCGGCGGGTGGCGTGTGCATCGGCTGCACGATGCCCGGCTTCCCCGACAAGTTCGCCCCGTTCTACAAGGCGCCGCCGGGGTCCCTCGTGTCCAGCACCGCCTCCAAGACGCTCGGCTTCGG
This sequence comes from Candidatus Limnocylindrales bacterium, assembly GCA_038233295.1. Lineage (GTDB taxonomy): Bacteria > Chloroflexota > Limnocylindria > Limnocylindrales > CSP1-4 > Palsa-1032. The sequence goes on from JBBSMF010000252.1 coordinate 2,559, forward strand.
CATCCGCCGTCTGCGCACCCTCAGCCACGACAACGTGAATCGTGAGGTTCGCTGGGACGCGGTCAACGGTGGGCGCGTGCCCAGCGGCTGGGGAGAGGTGGCCAAGCCCGGCGTCATCGACAAGACCGTGCACTACTTCTACGAGAAGCTCCAGTTCCGCGGCGCCAAGAAGCCGGGCCGCGACGATGGGCGCATCTATGCCGGTGACCTGCCGCCGCGCGCGGAGGGCATGGATGTCGTGGAGGATCGCTCCGCACCGGGTCCCCGGACGTGACCGACGGCGAGTTCATCACGGTCTGGCTCGTCGCCGTGGCGCTGGCCGCCGTGGTCGTGCTCATCGCGGCGGGTCTGTTGCTGGCGGTCCTGCTCACGGCGCGGAGCCTCCTGCGCCACGGTGCGCAGGCCCTCGAGGCGGCCGAGCACATCGCGGCCGACACGCAGGTGATCTGGGCGCTGGACGACACGAACCGCGTGGCGGCCGGCATCCTGGCCACGGCCGAGAGCATCGAGAGCAACGGGGGGGCGATCGCCACCGCCCTGCGTGAGACCGAGGCGGCTCCCGTCTCGGTCGTTCCCACGGGAGGATCACAGCATGCCCAGTGAGGGCGCCGTCTACACGGCCTGGATCGTGTCGCTGCTGCTCGGCGTCGTGGTCATCGTGGTGGTCGCCCTGCTGCTGACGGCGATCCTGCGCACGGTCCGGCAGATCGACGCCGCCGTGGCGCAGATCTGGGTGGCTGGCCAGCGTATCGCCAACAACACCGTGCATATCCCGCTGCTGCATGAGACCAATCGCGTGGCCGGGCTGATCCTTGAACGCGCTGGCGGGATCGACGGGGCCGCAGCGCAGATCGA
>JBBSMF010000253.1:0-3411 GCA_038233295.1 Candidatus Limnocylindrales bacterium
CGAAGTCGTAGTAGAAGCCGCCCTCGATGGCCGGGCCGATGCCCAACTTGGTACCGGGGAAGAGGTCCATGACGGCTTCGGCCATGACATGCGCGGCGGAGTGGCGCATGGGATCCAGCGGATCGCCGGTCAACGCCTCGAGCATCTCCTCCGCCGAGCCCTTGGCCGGTGGGATGAAGTCGAGCTCGTGATCATGCTCGTCGTGGTCGCCGCCTGACGCTGCGCCGGATCGCTTCTGGTCGCCCATGGTGTCGCCTCCCGAGAATCAAGATGCCCCTCGTCCATCCGACAGGACGAGAGGCTCAGCTCCCGCGGTCCCACCCGCCTTCGTCGCTCGCCGGCCGTGTGGGCGTTCGCGCGACGCTCTTCGTGGGCCGCGCTAACGGGCGGCTCCCGGGCCGGTTCACCGGCCGCTCACGGGTGGTGCAACGGAGATCCGTGACCGTCCGGGCTTTCAGCTCATACCTGGACTCTCTGAGGCCGAATCGCTCCGCCGCGCGTCCCGCTCGACGCGTTGGCTATCTGTGGCGGGATGATACCCGACCATTGGGCGTTTGGTCGGTCGGGGCGCGGCTATGGAACGTGGGGAGAGCGAACCGACCCTCGAACCAGCGGATGAAGGGTCGCGGACCTCGTGGAGACCCCTTCAGCGGCCCTTTGGCACGTGCCATGAGCCACACGACGGCCATGGCGCCCGTACGAGCCAGCCGGCTGCGTCCGAGGGTCGGTTCGCACCTGTGGCGTTCCAGCGGATGGATGTGGTGGGCGACACTGGACTCGAACCAGTGACCTCTTGCATGTCAAGCAAGTGCTCTAACCAGCTGAGCTAGCCGCCCGCCGCGAGAGCAGATGGTACCGCACGTCGGCAGTGGCGGATACCCTGCCGCCCCGCTCAGTGGGCGGTGGGGTCGGCGACCTGGCCGATGAAAAGCGGCGCACCCGTGGCTGTATGGCGGATGACGAACGCGAAAGGGTGATCGGCATGGACCACGATGTCCGGTTCGGGCGGGCCGGAAGCCGCGAACGCGAGGCCCGTGACGGCGGCCGCTTCGGTGCCCCATTCATCGACCGTGATGTTGGCGCGGTGGACGGCCTGCTCGATGAACAGGTCCCGGTCCGTCATGCCGCTGAAGTCGGCCCCAGGGTCGAAGGGCAGCTCCATGCCCAGCGCGGTCAGCGGCGGCTTCAGGTCGAGATCCGTCGCGAAGTCCCACTTGGGAAGCTCGAGCTCGACCACGCCGTCCTTCATCGAAGCCTCGACATCGGCCAGGACCTCGGGCGACAGCAGCTCCGCCGGTGATCGGTCGCCCTCGGGGACGATGACCCACATCGCCAGCTCGTCCCCGGCATAGGGCACCTCCACCGCCTGCCAGCCGTCGCCTTCGGCAAAGCGCATCGCTTCATCCACACGTCGCATCATCGTGGCGCTTACGACCGTACGGTCGGCCAGCGTGAAGGGGGCCTCGCGGAGCGGCTCCTTCACGAACGGCATCTGCCAGTCGGCCTTGAGGTAGATGGCGTTGGCCAGGACGACCCGCGTCTCCGGCGAGATCTGGTCGAACAGCTTCTCGATGCGCTCGGCCGTGCGCTCGCGGACCCAGGCGTCGATGGCGGGCTTGGCCGTCCCAGCCTGGAAGTCGACCACCCGGACGCCTGCTCCGTAGTCGCGGGCGAGGATCTCCAAGAAGCGCTGCTCTATCTCGACGCCGTCTTGCACGAAGAGGCCGTTGGCCACGGCCACCACGGGCGGCCGGGGAGCGGCGTTGGGGTTCCTCGTCGCCGCAGGATCCGGTAGCGGCGGGGGCCCGTCACGCGAGACGAGGCCCTGCTCCAGGACGTTCAGTGCCTCGTGCACATCGGGCTCGAAGTGCAGGGCGTCATCGATCTGGGTGGCCGTGTCGCCGATGGCACCGGCGCGGGCCATGCCGAAGGCCAGCGCGATGCTGAAGGGCGAGACGACCGTGTTGACCGAGGGCTCGGCGATGCTGGCGTGCAGCTCGTGGCCGAAGGCGATCATGCCGTCCACGGTCTCCTCCGCCGAAGTGTCCCCGGGATCCGCGCGCCCGACGTCCGCAACCAGTTCCGCGGCCGGCGCCGCTGCTGCTTGGGACTCCGGCGGCGTGCCGCCCGGCGCCGTTGCCGAGCTCCCCAAGAGCAGCGTGGCTGCGATGAGCGACGCGATCCGTCTCATGTGATGGCACACCTTCTTCGACGCGAGTGTTCCGCTGGGTGACGCGGCCGAGGACGCGTTGGTTCCCCCGGTTCGAGGTGCGGAAGGCACCCAGCGCGTCAGTCGCCTGGATCGAACTCGGTGTCTCGGTATACGAGCTCGCCGTCCAGCAGGGTCGCCAACGGGCGAGCGGAGGCCATCACTCCCGCCGCCACGGCATCTTCATCGAGCATCTCGGCCGGAAGCACCACGACGTCCGCGCGGTGCCCAGGCATGAGGCGTCCCCGGTCGTCCTCCCCTGCCGCCAGAGCCGGGTCAAGGCAGGCGGCTCGGATGGCGCGTGCCAGGTCGATGGCCTCCTCGGCATGGAATCGCCCGTCAGCACCTGGCCAGGTCGGCGACGTGCGGGTCACAGCGATGGCTATCCCCGGCCACGGATCGGGCGACTCGACCGGCGCGTCCGTGCCGAACGCGATGAGGGCGCCGCTCTCTGCCAGCGATCGAACGGGGAACGCCCACCTGCTGCGGGCTCCCCAGGCCGCCCGCACGGCCGGTGCGTCGCCGACGAGGTGGACCGGCTGCATCGACGCCACGATGCCGGCCGCACTGAACCGCGGGATGTCGTCGGGGTGCACCAGCTGCGCATGCTCGACGCGGTGCCGGATGCCTGCGGCGGGACGTGGCAGCCGCTCCAGGACGTCCAGGGCGGTTCGGACGGCGGCATCGCCGATGCCGTGGATCTGGACCGCGATGCCGGCTCCGGCCGCGCGCTCTGACCGTTCCAGCAACCAGGCTGGCGGCGCGAGGAGCATGCCCGCCGCTCCACCCACCGGCGGCGGGCCGCTGCCCGGCTCATACGGCTCCAACAACGCCGCGCTGCGCGACCCCAGGGAGCCGTCCGCGAACAGCTTCAGCCAACCGCCGCGGTACCGCTCGGCACGGCGCACGACCGACGGATCACCGCCGGTAAGCGTGACGGCGGCCTGTCCGCTATGAAAGCCGCTCTCGATGGCCCGGTCCAGCTGCTCCGGACGGATGGAAGCGGCGACGCGAAGCGGGAGCGTCCCGGTCTCGGCCTGCCGGCGGTACAGAGAGGGGCCCCGGCGGATCTCCGGGTCATCCGACAGCTCACCCGGGTCGTGGACCGCCACGACACCCAGCCGCGCGAGCTTCGTGGCGTAACTCGCCAGCGCGGCCGATAGCCTCCCCGCGTCCGGCTCGGGTATGGCGCCCGAAACCAG
>JBBSMF010000254.1:0-3410 GCA_038233295.1 Candidatus Limnocylindrales bacterium
CCGGGGCGCTGGCCATGGGCGTGGCCGTGACGCTCACCATGCTGCCCCTCTTCTGGCTGGCTTCCTTCGCTCGGCGGCGCCGGATCGCCTATCGGGGAGATTGGTCACGGGCAGCACGCCGCGCCTTGCTCTCGGGCGGCGTTGTGACGGCGCTCGTGCTGCTGCGCGTCCTGGGCGCGTTCAGCCTGCCCCTGGCGGCCTTCGTCGTGGCGATGGCCATCCTCGTGGAGCTGATCCTGAACCCAAGACAGTAGGCGGTAGCATGGGCAGCGGCGCGCCCTGCTGGACCGTGATCCGGAACCGGCGGTGCACCACGCGCGAGGTCCCGCGCCGTGTCCGATCCGCTCCTTTCCCACGCGCCCCGGCTCGACTATGCCCGCACCAATGGCTGGGACGGACCCTATCCGACCTTCAGCGGGGCTTCGGCGCCTGCCTACGTCGGTCCGGTCACCTTCAGCCAGCGTGACCTGGTCCAAGAGGCCGAAGCGCTCATGCGCCGCCGACCGGACGTGGCCATCGTGGGTGCTCCGTTCGACGACGCCGTGAGCCATCGACCGGGGGCTCGCTTCGGTCCCCGTGCCATTCGCCAGGCGTTCTACAACCATGGCGAGCACTCGCTCCAGCTCGACGTCATGCCCTTCCATGAGCTGGACGTGGTGGATGCGGGTGACGCTGACATCGTGCCCGCTGCGCTCGAGCGCGGACATGCCATGATCTTCCGCAAGGTCCTGGAGGTAGCCTCGAGCGGTGCCATCCCCATCATCCTGGGCGGCGACCACTCCATCACCTGGCCTGCGGCGAGCGCCGTGGCGCAGGTCCGCGCGCCGGGCAGCATCGGCATCGTCCACTTCGACGCCCACGCGGACACGGCCGATCAGGACTGGGGCAATCTGGCCGGTCACGGCACGCCGATGCGGCGCCTCATCGAGTCGGGCGCCGTGCAGGGCCGCAACTTCGTGCAGGTCGGCCTGCGTGGGTACTGGCCAGCCCCGGATGTCTTCGAGTGGATGCGCGCCCAGGGCATGCGCTGGCATCTCATGCGCGATATCGAGGAACGCGGCGCGGAAGCGGTCGTCGACGACGCCATCGCCGAGGCGCTGGATGGGCCCGAGTCGATCTACCTATCACTGGACATCGATGTGCTCGATCCAGGCATGGCCCCCGGGACCGGCACGCCGGAGCCCGGCGGCATGCTGACGCGGGAGATCCTCCGGGCGGTGCGACGCATCGTGGGCCGCGTGGACCTCGCCGCCATGGACATCGTGGAGGTCTCGCCGCCCTATGACCATGCCGAGGTGACCGCCATGGCCGCCCACCGCGCGGCTCTCGAGTGCATCAGCGCTTTGGCCGTGAAGAAGCGCGACGGCCATCCCGGTCGATTCGAGGGAGCGGTCGTGTCCCCACTGCCGGTCGAGGTGGTCGAGGCGGCCGAGGTGGTCAAGGGAGCCGAGGTACCGGGAGTGGCCGAGGACGTCGCGCCGGTGTCGGCGTGAGCCGGTGCGGGTCGACGGTGACGGCCGGTCGTTTCGGCGGTCCCCACGCCGACGTGAAACAGCGGCTGGCCGAGGCGATCGACCAGCACCGCGACGAGATACTCCAGCTCTCGCACCGCATCCACGAATACCCCGAGCCTGCCTTCGAGGAGCGGCAGGCTGCGAACTGGGTGGCGGAAGCCGTATCGCGCCACGGCTATCAGGTGGAGCACCCGGCGGGGCGTCTCGAGACCGCGGTCCGGGCCCGGCTGCCGGGCGGCCTGGGCACGGACGGGCCGCGCATCGGGATCCTGGCCGAGTACGATGCGCTGCCGGGCTTGGGCCATGGCTGCGGCCACAACACGATGGCCGCCAGCGGCGTGGGCGCCGCCATCGCGCTGGCCAGCGTGGCCGCTCAGCTCAGGGGTGAGATCGTCTTCCTGGGCACGCCGGCCGAGGAACGCGGCTCGGGCAAGCAGTTCATGATCGACGACGGCCTGCTCGACGGGCTCGACGCCGCGCTGCTCTTCCATCCCAGCGACCGGACGCAGGTGGCCTGCGGCCTGCTTGCCAGCGAGGACGTGGAGGTGACCTTCACTGGCTTCCAGGCTCACGCCGCGGCCGATCCCTGGAAGGGTCGCAACGCGCTCGACGCGCTGGTGACGCTGTTCAGCTCCATCGGCCTATGGCGCCAGCAGCTGCGCCCGGACGCTCGCGTGCACGGCATCGTCATCGAGGGCGGCACGGCGGCCAACATCATCCCGGACCGGACCGTGGGGCGCTTCATGATCCGCTCCACGGACGAGACGGAGTTCGGCCGCATGCGCGAGCGCTTCCGACAGCTGGTCCAGGCGGCCGCGCTGGCGGCCGAATGCGATGGAGAGGCGGTGTTCTCCGGTGGCTCGTCTACCATGAAGGACAACGCCACTTTGCGCGAGAAGTTCCTGACGAACATGGCGGCCTACGGCATCACGGACAACCCCGTGCTGGCCGACCAGCTCGGCTCGTCGGACATGGGCAATGTCAGCCAGGTGCTCCCGGCCATCCATCCATCCATCGCCATCTGTGACGAGGGCGTGCCGGGGCACTCCATCGAGTTCCGTGACGCGGCCGTGCTGCCGCGAGCCGATGAGGTGACCCTGGTGGCCGCGGCGCTCGTGGCGCAGACCGCCTGGGACATGTTCGCCGACCCCGGGCTGGTGGCCACCGCCTGGCGCGAGTTCCGCGGTGACTGAGACAGAGCCGCAGACGACGCTGGCCCGCTACTACGACCTGGACCTTCTCGATGATCCGGGCGATGTCGCCCTCTATCAGGCGCTCGCGCGGCGGTCCGCAGGGCTGATCCTGGAGCTTGGTGCCGGCAGCGGGCGCCTGGCGCTGGCCTTTGCCGCTGAGGGTCACGCGGTCACGGCCGTCGACATCGACCCGGCCATGCTCGCCCGCGCCCGCCAGGCCTGGCAGCGTGAGCCGCGCACGTCTCGCGGCAGCCTGGAGCTGGTCGAGGCGGACATGCTCAGCCTGGACCTGCCGGGGCGCTTCGATCTGGTCATCCTCGCTCTCAACACGCTGCTGCTCCTGGCCGATCGAGCCTCCCAGCAAGCGGCACTGCGAACGATGGCGCGTCACCTGACGCCAGACGGGCGGGCCGTGGTCGACGTCTGGTTGCCCACGGCGAGTGACCTGGCCCTGTACGACGGCCGGCTCTTGCTGGAGTGGCAGCGCGATGATCCCCAGACTGGGGAACGGGTGACCAAGTCGGCCTCCGCCCTGCACGATGCGGCCACGGCCACGGTCACACTGACCCAGCTGTTCGACGCCTGGCCGCTCCATGGCGGGGCGCTGCGGCGCGTCGCTCGAACGGACACGCTGCGTCTGATCGGCGCCGATGAGCTGGTGGCCATGGCCTCCGCTGCCGGACTGGCCGTCGAGCGACTGGCG
>JBBSMF010000255.1:0-3406 GCA_038233295.1 Candidatus Limnocylindrales bacterium
GGCGGCGGACGAACTCCACGCGCAGCCGCTGCCCGTACAGGTCCTCATCGAAGTCGAAGAGATGGACCTCCAGCAGACGCGTGCCGTTATCGGCGAACGTGGGGCGGACCCCCAGCGAGGCCACTCCGTTCGCGGTCCGCGCCGGTCGCAGCGGGTCCTCCCCTCCCCAGCCCACGCGCGTCGCGTAGATGCCGTCGGGTGGCAGCACTACCGGCTCGGCGAACGACAGATTGGCCGTCGGGTAGCCCATCGCGCGGCCACGTCGATCACCGTGCACTACCTCGCCGGTCACGGCATAACGCCGGCCGAGCAACCGGGCAGCTTCAGCCAGCCGACCCGCCTCGAGGTGGTGACGGATGCGGGTGCTCGATACGCGCTCCCCACCGAGCTCCAGCGAAGATGTCTCGACCACGTCGAAACCGCGCGCCGAAGAGAGTGCCCTGATGCGATCGAGCGTCCCCTGCCTGTCCTTGCCGAAGGCGCTCTCGGGGCTCATCACGACTCCCGCCAGGTCCCTTCCCTGCGTCAGCCGCTCGATGAAGGCCTCCGCCGACTGGCCGGCGAACTCGCGATCGAACGGCTGCACCACGATGAGCTTTGCGCCCATCGTGCCCAATCGGGCGAGGCGTTCCGCGGGATCGCACAGCAGCGGCGGCGGGGCGCCGCGCAGGACGGCCTCAGGATGCGGCTGGAAGGTGATGACCGTGGGCACGGCCCGGAGCCGCTCGGCCGCGCTCGAGAGTGTCCGCAGTACGGCCGCGTGACCCCGATGCGGGCCGTCGAAGACCCCCACCGTGGCCACGAAGCGCAGGGCGCGTGGCAGATCGTCGACGTCCGCCACCAGTCTCATGCGGGATTCAGCGACCAGGGGCCATGAAGACCTTCTCTGGATGCAGCTTGCCAGCGTCGTAGCGGGCCATCGCGGCCAGCCGGCCATCGCCATTCACGACACGCAGCAATCCGGAAGGACCGGCTGCTAGATCGGCGTTCCCCCGATGCCTTACTGCCTGCCCCTTGGCGAGGATAGCCAGATCTTCGGGACTCAGTTCCAGGCGGGGATAGGCCTCAAGTCCCACATCTGGCGGAAGGAGCAGCTCGTGAGCTCGTCCGGCCGCCAGGACGCCGCGGACGGTGTCCAGCGACTGCGCCTCTTCTATCTGGAACGGCCCGCTTGCCGTGCGCGTCAGCGCCGACAGATAAGCGCCCGAGCCGAGATGCTCGCCCAGATCGCGCGCTATGGCTCGGATGTACGTCCCCGCCGAGCAACGCACCTCCAGGGTCGCCGCGGGGCGCGAAGGCTCCGACCCGTCCCAGGCCACCAGGTCCAGTGCCCGTATCTCCACCCGCCGCGGCTTGAGCTCCGGCTTCTCACCGTGGCGAGCCATCTCATAGGCGCGGCGCCCGGCGATGCGCACCGCCGAGTGGTCAGGCGGGACCTGCTCGATCCAGCCACGCAGCGACTCCAGCGCCTCCTCCACGGCCTCACGATCGGGCGCGGCCGCCTCGGTGGGCGACAGCTCACCGTCGAGATCGTCCGTCGTGGAGCGGGCGCCGAAGACGACCAGCGCGCGGTAGGCCTTCTCGTCGGCCATGTGATATTCGACCATGCGCGTGGCGCGTCCCAGGAAGACGGGCAAGACACCCGCCGCGAACGGGTCCAGCGTGCCCCCGTGCCCGACCCGGCGAACACCGGAGAGCCGGCGCACGAGCGCCACGATGTCGTGCGAGGTCGGCCCGGTCGGCTTGTCCAGGACCAGGACGCCGTCCAGCCCCTGGTCGACCGTGTCGCGTCCGGTCATGTCAGGCGTCGGGCAGGGCGAGAACGAGCCGCTCGGCCGCGGCCAGGACTAGTGCGCGTGCCTCGCTCACGGGATGCTCGATGGTGGCGCCCGCAGCACGAGCATGGCCTCCCCCGCCGAAGTACCCCGTTAGCACCGTGGCATCCACGCCGCCGTCCTTGGTCCTTACGCTGATCCGCGACGTGAGCCCCAGGTCCTTGAACACGATGGCTACCTGACCGGTCTCCGACTGGGCGAGCAGATCGATGAGGCCCTCGGAGTGCGCCGGGCCTGCCCCCGTGGCGGTCAGGTCATCGGGGAGCAACGTGGACCACACCACGCGGCCATCCAGTGACGTCTCCAGGCGGGCAAGTACGCGCCCGAAGAGCTGCAGCTGGAGGTTGGGCTTCGTGCGGTACAGCCGCTTGGCGATCTCGTACAACGGTGCGCCGGCGGCGCGGAGCTCGGAGGCCACGCGCAGGGTGCGAGCGGTCGTATTGGGATGCTGGAAGTTGGCCGTGTCGATGACCACCCCAGCCATCAGGTTCGCCGCCAGGGCGCCCTCGGCGGCATCGAAGGGAACCCCCAGGCGAGCCGCCAGCAGAGTGCCCATCTCGCATGTCGCAGCGGCCTCCGGATCGACCCAGTCGACGATGCCGAATCCGCGGTTCGAGACGTGATGGTCGATGTTGACGATGGGCACGCGGGCGAACAGCTCGGCATGGTCGGTCAGCACCGATCCGACGCGCTCCAGCTCCCCGCAGTCACCCACCACGATGAGGTCGTAGTCGAGCTCCGGGTCCGGAGCCTGGCGGAACCGCTCCAACTCCGGCAGGAAGTCGTACATCGCGGGTACGGGGTCGGCGCAGACCGGCGTGGCGCGGCCGCCGAGATGCTCCACCATGAGCGCAGTAGCCAGCGCCGAGCCGAGCGCATCGGCCTCCGGATCACGGTGGCAGACGGTCATGACCGTCCGGGCTGACGCTACGCGCTGCACGACGGCATCAGGCACAGCGGCGATATCGCGCGCCGTCAGCGCGGCGAGGATCCCCGGAGGACCGCTGACGCTCATCGTCGTGACCTTCTGGCATCGCGTGGCCGGGCCGCGTGGCGGCGTCGGGGTGCCGCGGCGGCCGCCTCGTCCGCGGCGACGGGCTCTTCCAGGGGACGCGGCCCCGGCGTCGGCAAGGACTCCATGGCGGCGGCATCGGAAGGCTCTTCGCCGCGCTCCAGCTCATCGAGCAAGCGCAGCACGCGTGTGCCCCGCTCCACCGACTCGTCGTAGCGGACGTGGAGCTGGGGGATCCGCCGCAGACGCAGCGGGGCAAGGCGTCCACGAACGAAAGGCATGGCTCGCTCCAATCCCCGCATGGAGTCACGACGGTCCTCCGACGTGCCGATGATCGACACCCAGACCGTGGCGTGGCTCAGATCGCGCGTCACCTCGACTCTGGTGACGGTTACGAAGCCGATGCGCGGATCCTGGACATCGCGAGACAGGACGGCGCTGATCTCCTCACGGAGCAGCTCGTCCAGTCGCTCGGTCCGACCGCTCACGGCCCGGCTCAGGCCTGGTTGATGCGCGAGACCATCTGCTGGGTGAAGCATTCCACGATGTCGCCTTCGAC
>JBBSMF010000256.1:0-3395 GCA_038233295.1 Candidatus Limnocylindrales bacterium
CCCAGCTCGGCGAGGAAGATCACCACGGTGCTGAGCAGGAAGGCGTCGATGGTCATGGACTGGAATGAAACACCACGGCAAGGAGGATCGGACGAGGGAGTGCGCTGACAGACGGCGCAGGGCCGGACCATACGACGATACGCGTGGGATCCAGTGGAGACACCGTGACACGAACGCCGCCAACCGTCATCGTCAACCCGAGGGATGACCTCGTCTTCGATGATCTCGTCGACCGCTCGCTCCGAAGCGGTGTCGACTCACCCGACGCTCTCCAGAAGCTGCTGCGGGAGCGTTACCCGGTAGCGGTCGTCCGCCGCCGAGGGCTGGCGGCAGAACAGGTCGAGGTCTGGTACGTCTACCGCGAAGGGCGGTGGATCTCCGGGATATAGGCCCCCATCTGGGGTCGAAGGAAGGATCGGTGCGATCCCGCGCGCGTGATGGGACGTACAACGAACAAGGCCGGCACGAGACCCGTGGCGGACCACAGCGGGAGGAAATCGAATGAAGCGCACAGCCATGCTCATACTGGTCCTGGCCGTCTTCGCGGCGCCCGGCATCGCACTTGCCTCCGGTCATCAGTTCTCAGCTGAGCTCACCACCGCGGCCGAGATCCCGGCGCCTACCGGGAGCGACGGCTCAGGAAACGCCACGGTGACCATCAATGGGGACCGCTCGATCTCTTACGAGGTGGAGTACCAGGACCTGACCGGTGACCCGGTCGCGGCGCATATCCACTTCGGCTCGACGGACGTGGCCGGTCCCGTCATGCTGCCGCTCGCTCATGGCGCAAGCCCCTTCTCCGGGACGCTCACCGAGGCCGACTTCATGCCGGTCGACGGCGGACCGCAGACCTATGAGGAAGGGCTGGCGGCGATCGAGGAGGGCATGACGTACGTCAACCTCCACACGGCGGCGAATCCGGCCGGCGAGATCCGTGGTCAGCTCATGTCGCTGCCGCCCACGGACGCCGCAGGCACGGGCGTCGTCACACCCATCAGCATGGCCCTTCTGGCGGTCACGGCGCTGGCCCTCCTGATCGGCTTCCGACGGTTCGCCGTCCGACCTGTCCGACCCGTCTGACCCGGTCGACGGAACCGACTCGGGTGGCGCGTATCGCGCCTCTGGAGCAAACGAGAGCGGCGAGGGAGGACGGTTCTTCCCTCGCCGCTCGCCGCATCCGAGCCACTCGACGGATCAGGGCTGGAGCAACACCTTGAAGGACCCGTCGCTCTTGGCCTCAAAGATCTCGTAGCCGTGGGGCGCCTCCTCAGGGGGAGCCTCCACCGCGGCTGACCCTCAGTTTGGTACCGTGCCGGTAATGGACATCCGATACGACTCCGAGGCGGCCGGTTTCCAGATCCGACTGGCGAACCGGTCCGCTTTCCTGCCAGAGCTGGGAGCGGTGGAACTCGCGGCATGGCAGCGTGTCTCGGTACACGCCGTCGTCACGACCTTCGGCAGCGTCCGCAAGGCGCTGACACCTCCGCCGCGTCATGTCCGCGAGGCGCTGGCCATCCTGGGTCCCATCGTTGACACGTTAGATGCCACCGATGAGGTGATCGTCAACGCCCTCGTCGCTTACGATCGAACGGGCGCGCTGGGCGGACGTGCCTGGATCGAGAAGCACATGACGGAGCACCAGATCCGTCGTCTGTTCCGGGAGTTGGCGGACCACAGCTCGTGAGCGCGAGCGCCAGGGACATCGACCGACAGGCACCTAGCGGTCAGACATCTGGGCACCTCTCGCGGCCGACATCCGTTCGCCACGCTCGCCGCCTGAGAACGTCGGCATATGTCACGTCGAGGATAGGCAACGCACTCGCCGGCTCGTGCCGATGTACCCCTCCCCCAGCCAGTGTTCGGGACATGACACACATCGCTCAGATGCTCGACAGCCATCCCCGATCCACGAACCTTACCGGCGATCGACAAGCGCTCCTGGATTGCATCGACGCATGCTTCGACTGTGCGCAATCCTGCACGTCCTGTGCTGATGCCTGCTTGGGAGAGCAGGAGCATCTCCCTCACCTGGTGAGCTGCATCCGCTTGAACCTCGACTGCGCCGACATCTGCGAGGTGACCGGCCGGGTGCTGCTACGCCAGACGGAGACGGATGTGACGGTCCTTCGCGCTCAGCTGGAGGCGTGCGCCGCGGCGTGCCGGGCGTGCGGCGATGAGTGCCAGCGGCACGCCGAGGGGATGGGCATGGAGCACTGCCGCGTCTGCGCCGACTCCTGCCGCCGCTGCGTCGAGGCCTGCGAGAAGCTTCTGGCTTCACTCGCCGCCTGACACTGGCGGCCCACTCACCTCACCGGCTGACCAGATCGGGTGGCCGCGATGTGATGATCGATCAGGCCCTCCACGATGTTGAAGCTGCCCCAGTCGGCGAGCAGGCCACCAAGCAGCCCCGCCCCGCAGGGCGCGTGTTGACTCTGACATGCGCCTCCACACGAGGACAGCGCCAGGGACAGTCACCAGCCAAGTGACCGCATGGAAGAAGCCGTCGAGCGTTGATCGAGGCGCAGCCTGTCGTCAACGACACTGAAGCCGACCGTGCCGGCATCGCCTGCCTGGTAAGTGACGCCGCCTGGGCTGGGGGGTAGCGCGAGTCTGAGACAGAGATGGGCGCTCCCTGAGAGATCTCTCATCGAATGGTCGGGGCGGCGGGATTCGAACCCGCAACCTCGTACTCCCAAAGCACGTGCGCTACCGTTGCGCCACGCCCCGACCGTGTTTCACGCTCAGGAACCGCACATTCTCCGGCTCCTGGCCGGATGGCTAGACCGACACCGCTCGACCGCCCCATCCGACGCGCCACATGATACGGCCGGCGCCGAGCTGGACCTCCTCGTGGGGAGCTGGCAACGGCACCTGTGAAGCCGCCCCGTCTCCCGGAAGAGCCGCCGGACGTGCTCCGGGACGCCGACCTGCGCGCCATCCTGGCGGCCTGCGAGCGGGACAAGGGAATGGCCGGGCGTCGGGATGAGGCAATCCTGCGCTGCTTCGTGGACACCGGCGCCCGTCGCGCGGAAGTCCTCGACCTGACCATCCCGGACGTGGACCTCGACGCCGGGCTGCTGCGCGTCACGGGCAAGGGCAGCCGTACCCGATTCGTGGCCATCGGCGCCCAGACGGTCCGGGCGCTGGGAATCCGGGCGACGGAGGACCGGCCGGGGCGTTAGATGTAGACGCCACCCAGCCTCTCAACCAGGTGGTCGACGAATCGCTTCGCTTAGCAACGGTCCAGAGGGCTGAGGGCGACGCAACGAAGCGGTGAGGGAGCCCCGGTGAGCGGACGGCGGTAGGCGCGACCGAGGCGGAGGTCGTGGCGGAGATGGCGCGCTGACTTCGGGAGATCAAGGAGGGACGGGCGCCGAGCTGACTGAGCAGCTCAC
>JBBSMF010000257.1:0-3378 GCA_038233295.1 Candidatus Limnocylindrales bacterium
GTGGATCGCTCGTTCCGGCGAGACGTCCATGAGTTCCAGCGCGTGGCGGAAGATCTCGGGATGCGGCTTGTCGTATCCGATGCGCGCGCTGACGATGAGCTGCTCGAAATGCCGAGCGAGACCCACGTCATGGAAGAGCTCAGGCGCCTCCCACAGCCAGTTGCTGATGATGGCGAGACGGATACCCGCCTCGCGAAGCACGACAAGCGCCGGCTCGACATCCGGATATAGGTGCCAGGCCGACCGCTCCCGGAAGGCCGCGTGGATGGAGCGGAAGACATCGTCGGAAAGGTCCGGGTGGCCGAGACCAGCCAGGACGCGCTGGTCGAAGGCCACGATGCGCGCATAGGAGGCCTCGGCCGACCGCTCGAATGGTGTCTCCGCGTCCCAGCGGTGCTGGACGGTCGCGTCCCGGAGGGCCGCCCCGAGCTCGTCGGGATGGGGACGGATGCCGTGGCCCGCCAGGGCCGAGATGTACACCTCCGGCCACGAGGGGTGGGCGCGCATCAGCGTGTCGCCCACGTCCAGGAAGATCACCTCGGGAAGGGTGGCCAAGGGCAGGACCGCGGTCGGCAGCGTCACGGTCCGAGTGTACCGACCGACCCCGGCTTCAGTCGTTGTAGAGCCGCTCCTCGATGAGCTTCTCCTGGACCGCGCGTCCGTTGGCGTCGAAACAGCTGTACTGGAAGTGCTTCTGGAACTCCAGGTCGACCGAGGTCTGACCGCCGCGGTTCTTCTCCACGGAGAGGATGACCCAGTCGCGGAAGCGCTGCGCCTGGAAGGGATTGAACTCGATGTTCACCTTGGCCACGATGTTGTACTTCTCGTTCAGGATCAGGATGACGTCGGCCTCGTAGTTGATGGCCGAGGAACCACGCAGGTGGTGGTTGCGCAGCCGCGCCGCCTTGAGGCCCTCCTTGTCCGCGGCCACGATGGAGACCATGGGCACGTCCATCGAGAGGGCCAGGTCCTTCAGTCCGTTGACGATGGCGGTGACCTTCTCGGTCTCCGTGCTCGGCTCCGGGAGTACCGGCACCTTCTGCATGTAGTCGACGAAGACGACCAGGCTGCGGTCCCCCGAGAGAACCTTGTAGCGCTTCACCAACTCGTGGAGGTTGGCGATCGTGCTGGTCGTCTGTGATCCTCGCAAGAGGAACAGGTTCGGGCCGTAGCGGGCGACCCGCTCCAGCGCCGGGCGCAATCGGGGATTGGACGAGAGGTCGGCCTCTTCGCCGCCCTGTGCCAGCCACGTGCCCAAGATCTCCTTGCGTACGTCGCCCAGCTTCACGCCACCGGTCGTCTGAGGGAGCTGCGAGAGCACCGATTCCATGGCGATGACGCGGTTGAGGAGGTACTCCTCGTCGTGCTCGAAGCAGACGTAGAGGACGCTGGCCTGGCCACCCAGCACGATGTTCCGAGCCATCTGCATGGCCATGGTGGTCTTGCCCGTGCCCTGGGCTCCGCCGATGAGCAGCAGCTCGCCGGCTCGAAGCCCGCCGCCGATGGTCTTGTCCAAGGGCGTGAAGCCGAGCGGCACCGGCTGGTACTGCTCCACGTTGCCGCTGCTGACCTTCTCCGCGAGCGTGCGCAGGACCTCGCTGGCGCTGCGCGGCTGGACCATGGCCAGACCGGTGTCGACCTGCCAGGAGGGCGACGGCTGAGCGCTTCCGGCTGGCACATGACCTGGCGATGCTTCGGCATCCGGCTCCGCTGGGGAGTGTGATGCGGGCTCGTCCTGGCCAAGAGCGGAAGGCTGGTCTTCCCAGCCGGACGGGTCATCGCTCGTCGGGTCGGGTAAGCCTGGGACGCCCGGCCATGACGGTGCGAGGCTCGTCAGCTGATGGGATGCGTTCTCCGCCGGATCCGTCGTGTCAGCCGCTTCGGCCTCCGTCACGAATGCGAAGCGCGGCCGATCGACCATCGCTGTGCCTAGCGGCCCGTACTCATCTGAAGCGGGCGCCGCGGGATGGTCCCAGCGGGGTGCGAAAGGCGGTGCCTCAGCCACTACGGGCGCGGACGGCGCGGCGGGACTTCGGGTCCAGCGGTTGATGTTCACGTGGCTCCTCGCGGACAGGGGACGACTTCTTCCAGCCTAGCCGCGCCAGCCGACTGCGACGAGTCGCCGATCCTCCTACCGCAGCGCAGCCATCCGTACCCCACCGTGACGCGAGGGAGCGATGCTCAGCCGAGACCGGCGCCCAGGATCTCCCAGTACCGCGCGACGGTGCGGATCCCACCCTCGTAATTGTCGAGTCGCATGAACTCGTTGGGCGAGTGCGCGTGGTCGTCGGGCGGCGTGAAGCCGAGGAGCACGACCGGCAGTCCCAGCATCGACCCGAACGATGCGGCGGCCGGGATGGAGCCGCCTTCGCGAAGGTAGACGGGCGACTCCCCGAAGACCTCCTCGAGAGCCTGGGCGGCGGCACGCGTGGCCGGATGATCGATGCCCGTCAGGCTCCACATGCCGTCGTTGATGAGCCACACATCCACCTCCACGCCCGGCGGGGCATCGGCGAGCACGTGGTCCCGAACGAGCTGGAACGTCCGGGCGGGGTCCATGTCAGGCACCAGCCGGCATGAGACCTTGGCGTGGGCGTGAGCCGGGATGATGGTCTTGGAGCCCTCTCCCTGGAAGCCGCCCCACAGCCCGTTGACATCCAGCGTGGGACGGGCACCTCGACGCTCGAGCGATCCGAAGCCGGGCTCACCGAAGAGCTCGGGCACGCCGATGTCCGTCGCCAGCTTGGCATCGTCGAACTCCAGCCGAGCGAATTCCGCGCGTTCCACCGAGGAAAGTTCGCGCACGGTGTCGTAGAAGCCGGACACCGCCACGCGACCATCGGGCTGGCGCAATCCCGTCAGGATGCGCGCCAAGGCGCTGGCCGGGTTCTGCACGAGGCCGCCGTACGTGCCTGAATGGAGGTCCTGGTCCGGTCCCGTGACATCGATCTGGGCATACATCAGGCCGCGCAGGCCGATGGTGATGGCCGGGTGATTGTCCTGGAAGAAGCCCGAATCGCTGATGACCGCGAGATCGGCCTCCAGCCGCTGACGGTTCCCTTCCAGCCAGGCGTCGAAGTTGACGGAGCCTGATTCCTCCTCGCCCTCGAAGACATAGCGGATGTTGACCGGAAGCCGGCCCTGCGTCTCCAGCCAGGCACGTGCCGCCCACAGATGGAGGTGGACCTGCCCCTTGTCGTCGGCCGCACCACGAGCGTAGATGCAGCCGTCCTCGACGCGCGGCTCGAAGGGCGGCCGTACCCACAGATCCAGCGGATCCACCGGCTGGACGTCGTAGTGGCCATAGACCAATACGGTCGGGGCGTCCTTCGCGTGGAGCCAATCGCCGTAGACCACCGGGTGGCCAGCGGTGGGCGA
>JBBSMF010000258.1:0-3358 GCA_038233295.1 Candidatus Limnocylindrales bacterium
CGGATCGCCCGGCACGAGGCGGACTATGAAGAACGTGGCGCTGACGACGACGAAAGCGGTGAGGAGCGCACTGGCGACACGCTGGAGACTGAATCGCAGCATCCGCTAGCCGGTGAGTCAGCCGGTCGGTCGCCCGCCGCGGGAGACGCCGCTCACTCCTCGAGCCACACGTCGTGGAAGTGGAAGGCGGCAGTATCCAGCCCCCTGACATTCGTGGACGCGGCGCGAACCACCTCCGTATGAGCGATCGGGATGTAAGCCACGTCATCGTAGAGCTGCTGCTGCATCTCACCGAAGACCTGCAGCCGCAGCTCCGGATCCACGGCCCCGTTCATCCGCTCGAACAGCTCCATGAAGGCGGGGTTCTTCGAGGCGTAGTTGGACCGCGACGTCCAGCCACCCAGCATGGCGAACGAGTCGCCGTCGCTGCCCGCCACGTTGAGCGCCATCTGGAACGGGTACTCCTCGCGTCCGGGAGGTCCGAAGCCGGATTGGAACATCGTGGGGCCGTCGACCTGGGCTAGAGTCACGCGGAAGCCCGCCGCCTGCATCTGGCCCTGGATCGCCTGGGCAAGAAGCTGGTGGTTGAGGCCCACGGGTGGCGTCGAGAAGGACAGGGTCAGGTCCACGCCGTCCGGATAGCCGGCCTCTTCTAGTGTGGCGCGGGCCGCAGCCGGGTCGTACCCGTACCACTCGATGTCCGTGCGATGCCCGGGCATGCCGGGGAACAGGCCGAAGTTAGGTGTCACCTCGGCGAAGGGCGAAAGAGTGCTGACGATGCTCTGAGGATCGATGGCCTGGCTGATGGCGCGCCGGACCAGCGGGTCGCCCGTGATCGGGTCGTTGTAGTCGAACGCGATGAAGCTTCCGAAGAGCGGCGGTACCGTGATCAGCTCGACTTCGGGGTCGCCGCTCAGCTGCGCGATCTCCGGACCCGACACGTCGAACATCTGGATGTCGCCCTGCTTGAGGGCCAGGAGGCGGCTGCCCGGATCGGGGATGGTCCGCAGGATCCAGCTGTCCAGGTAGGGCTTTCCCTCTTCCCAGTAGTTCGGATTGCGGACGAGGGTCACGCGATCGCCGGTGACTCGCTCCTGGAACATGAACGCTCCGGTGCCCGCACCGACGGGGTTCTGGCCAAAGCCCTCGGGATCCGCCATGATCACCGCGGGGCTGATCATCCCGAAGCCGGCCTGCTCGTCGGCCAGGATGAAGTCGAAGTCGAGGATCGGCGCGCTGAGGGTCAACCGCACGGTCAACGGGTCGACCGCCTCGATCCCCGTGACCAGACCGGGATTGCCCATGGCCCAACCGGCCCAGTTCTGACCGCCCTGATGGTAGGGATTGTCCGGGTACGCCTGTCGCTCGAGGTTGAACACCACGGCATCCGCGTCGAAAGGCGTTCCGTCGTGGAAGACGACTCCCTCGCGCAGGTTGAGCGTGTAGACGAGGCCGTCCTCCGAGACGTCCACCGACTCGGCCAGGGCGGGCAGGAACTTGCCGTACTCCTGCGGATCGCGACGGAACATGGCCTCGTAGATCTGCAGGTTCGCGAAGGACTGAAGGCTATGCGGATCCAGCTCCGGGATATCCTCGCCGACCGCCATCACGAATGTGCCGCCGCGCTGGGGCTCGCCGGCAGCGTTCGTGCTCGTGGCGGACGGTGAGGCACTGCTGGCGGCCGGTGAGGCACTCGTGGCCGCGGGAGATGCGCTCGCGGGGGCCGAGGAGGCACTCGGGGCGGCCGGCGATGGGCTCCCGGCGACCGGTGAGGCGCTGGTCGGTGCCGAGCCAGCACTCGTGGGCGTCGACACCGGGCTTGACGACGGACCCGTCTGAGCGGTGCAGGCGGCGAACAGCGCAAGCAGCACGAGCGCCACAGCGCCACGCCACATCGCCCCCTTGCCACGTCGACCAGTGGACTCCGGCTCCGGGAGCGTCTTGCGCTCCTGATCGATCTGCATCATCGCCCTCGATTCCTGTGAACACCGAGACGTGTCTGGGTTCGACCACGGTGCTTCTGCACAGCAGAACCACTTTCGTGAGGATGGAAGGAAGTGTTCCAGTGCACGCGCCGTCTGTCAAGTCTGGGGACGCGCGGGCGGGAGGCCGAGCTCCACCGCGCGCTCAGTCCAGCATGGCTCCCAACTCGCGGGCGACGGCCAGGGCCGCCGCCGTGATGGCGTCCAGCCGCTCTTCACTCGCCCGCACGGATGGCAGGGCCACCGCGATGGCCGCTCGGTGGCGAGCGCGATGGTCGCGCACGGCAACTCCCACGGCGGTGACATCGTCCTCGCTCTCTCCTACATTCAAGGCGAACCCGCGTTCTCGCACGGTCACCAGCTCACGCTCAAGGTCAGCGCGTCGTCGCGTGGACCGCGACGTCAGTCCGGCTAGCGTCGCAGCGGGATAGAGTTCACGAAGGGCAGCCACGTCCAGTTGGGCCAACAGAGCCTTGCCGCCGGCCGTGCAATGGGCTGGCAGAAGCAGTCCCGTGCGGGACGTGACCCGCAGGGCTCGCACGCTCTCGACACCATCCACGAAGCGGACATCGGCGCCGTCGCGCACGAGAAGGTGGACCGTCTCCCCCACGAGTCCGCTCAGACGCTCGATGGCCGGTCGCGCCTGGTTCAGGAGACTCATGTCCCGGACAGCCTTGAGGCCGATCTCGACCAGGGCCGGTCCCGGCCGGTAGCTCCGGGACTCCTCATCCTGCACCGCGAATCCACGGTACTGCAGCATGCTCAGCAGCCGGTGCGCGGTAGAGGGGGCCACGCCAAGGTGCTCACCCGCTTCCGACACGCCCACACTCTCGCGTTCCTTGAACTCGAGCAGCAGCTTCAGCGCGTTATCGACCGACTCGATGGGGTACTTCGGCTTGTCCACGACCACCGTCAGAATGATATTCTGCCGAGCAGAACGAAGTGCCGTTCCAGTATGGCAGGTGTCCGTACCATCGGACCGGGGGACTCGTGGAACCGATCAGGCTCGAGCCAGTCGACGACGTGACGATCACGGTCCTCATCGACAACGTCGTTGACGTCTTCATGCCCGACCAGGGCCCCGCCATCAGGTTCCGCGAAGGCACCTCGGGCAGCCGGTCATCCCGGACCCTGGAGGGTGGTTCGGTCGACGAGCTGCCCACGGCGGAGCATGGCTTCGCTGCCCTGGTCACCGTCGCCACGGGTACGGAGAGTCAGACGGTGCTGTTCGATGCGGGCCGAACGCCCGACGGGCTTCGTCACAACCTCCGGACCCTGGGCCTCGACCACCGGGCGATCATGGCCATCGTCCTCAGCCACGGCCATTTCGATCACACCACCGGTCTCGACGGGCTGGCCAGGCTGATGGGCCGGTC
>JBBSMF010000259.1:0-3340 GCA_038233295.1 Candidatus Limnocylindrales bacterium
CTGACCTCCCGGCGGGGCTACTGCGAGTACTTCGCCACGACCATGGCGATGCTCCTGCGCACCCAGCAGATCCCGGCGCGCATGGCCATGGGCTATCTGCCCGGTCGTGAGCTGGCCGACGGGTCCTGGGAGGTCGACCGCAGCGCCGCCCACGCCTGGGTGGAGGTCTACTTCCCCAGCTACGGCTGGATCCGCTTCGACCCCACGCCCGGCAACAGCGAGAACGGTCAGGAGCCCACGCGCCTGCCGGAAGGTGTGTCCACCCCTGAGCCGAGCGCCGAGCCGGATCGACCGCGCGCGACGCCCAACTTCGACCTCCCCGATCCGCGCGACGACGGCAACTTCGGTGGCTCCACCACCACCGACCCGCCCGAGGACGGTCTGCCGCCGGCGCCGCCGGCCGCCGATCCGGGTCCCATCGCGGCGCTGGCCATCGGGGCCATCCTGCTCGTCGTCGGATTGCTCGTCCTCATGGCCCGC
This sequence comes from Candidatus Limnocylindrales bacterium, assembly GCA_038233295.1. Taxonomy (GTDB): domain Bacteria; phylum Chloroflexota; class Limnocylindria; order Limnocylindrales; family CSP1-4; genus Palsa-1032. The sequence continues at coordinate 481 of JBBSMF010000259.1, forward strand.
ATCCGACGCATGCCCTCCCCAGAACCTGACCTGGCCTATCGCGGCATGGCGCGGCTGGCCGGTCGCTTCGGCTACGGTCCTCAGCCGACCCAGACGGCATACGAGTACGCGGGCAGCCTCAGCGAGCTGCTCCCGAGCGTGCGCAACGAGCTGACCGTGGTGGCTCGTGCCAAGGTCGAGACGACCTATGCGCGACGGTCACCGGATCCGGCCATGCTGGAGCAGTTGCGCGCCGCCTACCGGCGGGTTCGCATCGGCCTGCTACGTCTCCCGTTCCGTCGCCGGTTCAGCCCCTCCGGCCCACGGGGCCTCGGTCCGGGGCCCAGGCGCCGACGCCCATAGCCGTCCTGCGCACCGAACGGTGGCGCCTCCTGCGCACCATCGACCGGATGCTGGCCCGTCCGCTCGATGTCCTGGCGTTCGTCTGGCTCGTCCTTCTCGTCGTCGAGTTGGTCGGCGGTGCTGACGCGCGACTGGAGCGCCTGACGTTCGGGATCTGGGGCATCTTCATCGCGGACTTCGTGCTGGGCATCGTCATCGCTCCCGACCGCTTGGGCTATCTCCGACGCAACTGGCTGACGGTCCTGGCACTGCTCCTGCCGGCCCTGCGCGTGTTCCGGGCGCTGCGCGCTCTGCGGGTGCTGCGCGCCGCACGGTCCATCGGTCTGCTGCGAGTGCTGACCTCGCTGAACCGGGGGATGGCGGCGCTGGCTCGCACGTTCGGACGACGCAAGCTGGGTTTCGTCGTAGCTCTGACGGCGGCCGTGGTCCTGGTCGGCGCCGCAGGGATGACCTTCCTGGAGAGTCGCGTGGCGCTCCAGGAGGCGGGGCAGCCCGGCCCGGGACTCGATTCGTACGGGGAAGCGCTGTGGTGGACCGCGATGCTGCTCACAACGATAGGCTCGGGGTACTGGCCGGTGACGCCCGAGGGACGCGTCCTGGCCTGGCTCCTCTCGGTCTACGGTGTGGCGATCTTTGGGTACATCACGGCCGCTATCGCCAGTCACTTCATCGACAGCGACCGAGGAGAGGCGGAGCGCGGCGGCGCCCCTGTCGCTGCCTTGGTGGCTGAGGTGGCCGCCCTGCGGGCCAGCATCGACGCATCGGTCGAGGATCGGCAGCGGCCGTCGCCACGTTGAGATAGTTCAGCAGTCGAGCCGCGCGGCATCTCGCATCCGGGGATCGATGATCGCGATGGCGGCACGGTGCGCGGCCTCGAGCGAGACCCGCTCCTCCGCTGGCTGAGTGCCGTGCCGGGCGGCGACGAGCACCAGGTCGGCCTGTTCTCGGATGGCTTCCAGGTCTTCCCGCCGATGGGCATGCTCAGCGATGCGCGCGAGCGTTCCCAGCAGCCGCATGAGGAGGTACGGGATGTCACGCCCGGAGCGGCGTATCTCACCGAAGGCACTGACCAGGAGCTCGGAGAACGTCACTTCCTGGGCGATCACCCGCGGGCGGCCAGCGTCGTCCGTGGTGAGGTGTGGCGGGCGGGGACGCTCGGCCAGGCTGCACAGGGTGACTCCCAGTCGGTCCACGCAGATGCCTGCCGTGAATGGGTCGTTGATGGCCGGGGAGAGGGCCCTCAGGGCGATCTGCTCCAGCTGCTGGAAGCCGAACTCGATGTCCTGCTGCTCCGTGCGCTGATCACCCAGGACGATGGCGCCACGGACGGCGCCGGCGAAGGCATCATCGGTCCGTTCGACCGGCCACACCTCGGCCAGCACGCTTCCCGGCGCGACGTGGCTGCCGGCACGGACGGTGAGGCGCACCAGCACGTCGCGCTCCACGGCAGCGGTCAGCAGGCTTTCGTCATCGACCTGCTCGACATATCCGGAAGAGTCAGCGCGGACGAGGCGTCCATCACCGGCCGGCGGTGCAGCCAGGGTGCCGCGCTCGTCGCGGGACGTTCGGTCGCCAGCTGGGACGAGCCGGTCGATCAGCTCCTCGAGCCCCGTGCCGACCGAGGCGATGATGTGGGAGACCTGGATGAGCTGCGCTGCATGATGGATGAAGTAGACGAACACGCCCAGGCTGGCCACGGTCAGCACGACGCTGACGCTCACCGAGAGGTGCGGCACGAAGGGACCGCCGGACTGCTCCAGCTCCCCTCGGATGGTGCGCAGGACCAGCAGGCAGTACAGGTACGTGGAGACGAAGACGCCCAGCACGACCTGGTTGGCCCTGTCGCGCATGAAGGTACGCAGCAGCCGCGGGCCGAACTGCGACGAGGCCAGGCTCATGAGGACGATGGCGATGGAGAAGGAGACGCCGGCAACGGTGATCAAGGAACCCGCCGCCGTCTCCAGGACGCCTCGGGCGCCATCCACGCCGCCAGAGCCGATGCCCACGTCGTCCAGCACGGTGGGGAAGCGCTGGTCGATGGCCACGGTCACGATGGAAAGCACGACGGCCGCCAGGGCCATGACGGCGGGCAGGAACCAGTAGCTGCTGCGGAGGTCATCGGCGATCGGGGCGATACGGGACCTCATCACAACGCTCCCTGGCGGCCGGACTGTTGGGCGCCCGCCGGCAGTGGCGCCAGGTGATCGACCAGATTGTGCGCCTGCAGCAGGGCCCGTCCCCCGTCGATCTCCACGACGCTGATCCCGCACAGGGCGAATGGGAACGACCAGAAGCGCTCGATGGGCAAGCCCAGGAGCGTCATCAGCGTCAGCCTGAGGATGCCGTCGTGCGCGACCAGGAGGGCCCAGGGTGCCTCAGCTGCGGCTGGTTCCGCGGAGCGAGGGTCGGGGGCGGTGAGGGGCTGCATCTCCGCGAGGATACCGCTCAGCGCGTCGCGCACCCTGGCCTGAGCGTCGACCAGCCGCTCACCGCCGGGCGCCTGTGCCGCGGTCGGGTC
>JBBSMF010000260.1:0-3312 GCA_038233295.1 Candidatus Limnocylindrales bacterium
GCGCTGGCGCTCATCGAGGACGGCGAGCCGCTGCTGGGCCTTCTGGGCTGCCCCAACATGCCGGTCGATACGGGCGACCCCCACGCTGGCACGGGCTGTCTCTTCGTGGCAGAACGCGGAGCGGGTGCGGTGATGATCCCCCTCTACGGAGGGAGCGAGACGTCCATCCGCGTCCGCGCACCCAGCTCGCCTGCCGAGGCGCGCTGGGCCGAGTCGGTGGAAGCGGGACATTCGGACCAAGGCGACGCGGCGCGCGTGGCCGAGCTGCTCGGTCTGGGTCAGGCGCCATTGCGTATGGACTCCCAGGCGAAGTACGCCGCCGTGGCACGCGGCGAAGCGGCTATCTACCTGCGCCTGCCCACAAATGCGACGTACCGCGAGCGTATCTGGGACCACGCGGCCGGCTGGCTCATGGTGGCCGAGGCGGGCGGCGAGGTCAGCGACATCCACGGCAGGCCCTTCGACTTCGGCACCGGGCGCCGCCTGGAGCGGAACCAGGGGGTCGTGGCGAGTGCCGGCGGCTCCCTCCATGCGGAGGTCCTGCGCGCTGTGGCACGCGCGCTCGACGTCTGAACCGCCGATCCCAGATGCGCAGCGTCGTCAGCCGTTCGGCGGATCGCCTGCTCAACACCACGGCGCTCCATCCACGTCAACTTCCACCCGTGCCGCCAGACGTCACGGAGCTCCACGCGGCCTTCCCGGTGGTGGACCTCCTGGTCGGGACGCCGCTCTTCCGCCCGGAGCTGCTGCGCCGGCGCCAGCGAGGTCATGTCGATCTGCCGCGGCTCATCGAGGGCGGCGTGGAGGTAGTCGGCTTCACCATCGCGACCCGCCACCCTGACCTGCGCGGGACGCTGTCCACGCCGCATTTCTGGTCGCTCGGCCTGCCCGCCCGATCGCTGGGCAGTGACATGGCCATGGCGGGCGCATTCATCGATCGGATCGAGTGCTGGGCCGCGGCGTCGAACGGTCGGCTGCGCCTAGCGCGGGAGGTCGCGGACCTTCCGGTGGCGGGACGCGGTCGTTCGGACAGACCTGTGCGAGCGTTCATCGGGGTCCAGGGAGGTCACGTCCTGGAAGGTGATGTGGCCAACGTGGAGCGGCTCCATGCGCGCGGAGTCCGCATGCTGGCGCTGGCGCACGTGATGGACAACGCGCTGGTGGGCTCCAACACTGGCCGTCAGGGGCACGGGCTCACGGGCTTCGGGCGTGAGATCGTGGCGGAGCTGGAGCGACTGGGCATCGTGGTGGACCTGGCGCACATGTCGATGGCCGGGATCCGCGACACGCTGCCCCTACTTCGCCGGCCGTTCGTGCTCAGCCACACGGGCTTGCGGCGGGTAAGCGGCGCCGCCAGCCGCATCCCGGGGCGCCGCTTCACGCCGTTCAACCGCAATCTTGGCGACGACGAGGCGCGTCTCGTCTCTGAGGCTGGCGGCGTGGTGGGTCTGACGCTCAGCACCCTGCTTCTGGGCGGCGAGGACCTGGACGCAGTGGCTCGCACCGTGGACACTGCCCTGGAGCTCTGCGGTCCGGCGAGCGTTGCCATCGGTTCCGACTTCGACGGCGCCCTGCGCATGGTTTGCGACGTCGCGGGGCTGCCCGCGGTCACGGCTCGCCTGCTGGCGGGCGGCCTGGACCGGGAGACGGTGGCGGCCGTGATGGGCGCCAACGCTCTCCGGGTGTTCGCCGAGGTCTGGTCTGCAACGTAAGTGAGGCCGGTATTCCCGCCGCTCATCACGGTGGATGGTATTTGGCGCCGAGGCTGGGATCGCCACCACTCATCATGGTGGGTGATGGTATGTGGCCATCTGGCCGTTCCAGCTCGCCGCAGCGATCCTGGGAGAGCGCGACGACCTCCGTGCTCGGCTTCACCCACGCTCAGATTGGGTCCGCTGCCGAGTCACGGACGGTTCGCCCCGGCCCGGACGCGGTGAGAACCGGCGAATAGCTGCTTAGCATCACGGGGGGTGACGGGTGGCGGAAACCAAGTCCGGGCACAAGGAGCAAGCTCCGCGGAGCGCTCCGGCACTCCGCGAACACGGCGGCTAGCGTACGGTTGCCCCGACCAGCTCATCGACCAGTCTTCCCATCCCCAGCGTGTCCCTCCCGTCAGGTCCCAGGGCGTCGATGAGGGCGCTGGCAACCACGATCCCGTCGGCGAGCGGCGCCAGGCGACGGACGTGGGCCGGTCGTGAGACGCCGAAACCGACGGCCACCGGGACAGGACTGGCGGCACGGACGCGGCTCAGGAACGCGGCTACGCCGGCGGGCAGCGAGCGGCGCGCTCCCGTGACGCCGACCAGCGAGACGGCGTACAGGAAGCCGCGGCTCTGCGCCGCGATGCGACCGATCCGCTCCGGCGCTGTGGTGGGCGCGACGAGGTAGACCAGGTCGAGACCGGCTTCGACGGCGAAGCCTTCCACCTCCGGCCCGTCGTCAGGCGTGAGGTCGGCGACGATCAGGCCGTCGGCACCGGCGTCCGCCATGCGCTCGAGGGCTGCCCCGTCGCGGCCGCGCAGGAATTGGTTGACGTAGCCCATGACCACGAGCGGCGTCGCCGGGCGAGCGGCGCGGATCGCCCCAACGAGATCCAGGGCGCTCCCCAGGTTCGCGCCGGCAGCCAGCGCCACGCCCGAGGCGCGTTGAAGGGTCGGCCCGTCCGCCAAGGGGTCGGAGTAGGGCAGGCCGATCTCCAGGACGTCCCCTCCCCCGTCGATCGCGGCGAGCGCCGCGGCGAGCGACCCCGCAGCATCCGGGTAGCCAGCCAGCACGTACGGGACCAATGCCGCGCGGCCGTCATCGGCGGCAGCCTCGAAGGCCCGGTCGATCCGCCGCTGCCGCTTGGAGGGATCAGCCGGCATCGGCGATCGCGGCCAGGTCCTTGTCGCCGCGGCCGGAGAGCCCCAGCAGGATGATGGGGTCGAGCGGCAGCGGCCCGCCGGGCGCGTCGCCCCGCAACAGGGTCGGCAGTGCGGCCACGGCGTGTGCCGGTTCCAGGGCCGGCAGGATGCCCTCCGTGCGCGCCACGAGGCGGAGTCCGGCCACTGCCTGCTGATCCGTGGCGGAGAGCACCTCCATGCGCCCCGCTTCGAAGAGTGCCGCCAACTGCGGGCCGATGCCCGGGTAGTCGAGTCCGGCGGAGATCGAGTGCGCCTCGGTGACCTGGCCCTCCGCGTCCTGGAGCAGGTACGAGCGAGCGCCGTGGAGCACACCCTCCGAGCCGCCGGCCAGCGCCGCAGCGTGGCGACCGGCCAGTCCCTCACCGCCGGCCTCCACGCCGATCAGCCGCACATCGGGCTCCCCGATGAA
>JBBSMF010000261.1:0-3311 GCA_038233295.1 Candidatus Limnocylindrales bacterium
CAGCGGCGCCGCTACCGGGGAGACACTGCTGGCAGCTGGAGCACACGTCGTGATGCCCTCCCTGCACGAGCTGCGGGCTGAGCTTCAGCGCCGCGGCCTGCTTACGGACGCGGCCGCCCATCAGGCCCTGGAAAGCTAGGGCTCGACCACCAGGCTGCCGTGCATGGGCTGATAGTGCCCCGGCACCGTACAGGCGAACTCCAGGCCCGCTGTCTCAGCCGTGGCCATGTACTCGAAGGTCTGCGTGCCGTCGGTGAAGTCGGGCACGCCGGGCAGTCCGGCGACGTCGGTGCTCTGAAGCTGCTCCGGGGTGCCGATGTAGAAGTTGTGCTCGAGCCCACCCTCGTTGGTGATCTCGAAGGTGTAGCTCTGACCCTCCGACAGGGCGATCTCCGTGACCTGCTGACCGTCGCGCTGGATCTGCAAGGTCATCGTCTCGGTCAGAGCGAGGGTCTCGCCGCCACCGGCTCCGGGGCTGCCACCCGGCGATGCTCCCGGGCTACCGCCCGGCGATGCTCCCGGGCTGCCGCCCGGCGATGCTCCCGGGCTGCCGCCCGGCGAGCCACCCGGACTCTGCCCGGGTGATGTCCCCGGGCTGCCCGACGGCGCGGGATCGGGCGGGTGGATCGTCCAGCCCGCTCCACCCGTACCGTCGCCACCACAGGCCGCCAGGATGAGACTGGTGACACCGGTCAGGAGCGCTGCTCGGAGATGAGACATGGTGGGGATCTTCATGCTTGGCATTCTGCGGTATGAAGCGCTGGGTCGTCCTGGGTCGCGTGCCGCGCAACGAAGCCCCAAGCCGCTCAACGACGTTCGGCGCCGGTCGGCTTGTTCGCGCCGGCCTCCTCGGATGGCATGAAGCCTGACCTGATGGCGATGCCTGCGGCCTCGACCCGACCCGAGACCGCCAGCTTGGCCAGGATGTGACGCACGTGCACGCCGACGGTCCGGTCGCTGATGTAGAGGCGCTCCCCGATCTCGCGGTTGGAACGTCCCTCCGTGAGCACGCGCAGGACCTCCAGCTCACGAGGGCTGAGGCCGAAGTGGTCGAGGGCACCCGCCACACCTTCTGAGCCCAACCGTTGGCCGATGGCCCGCGCTGTCTCGCCCTGATCGACCGGTCCAGCGCCAGGCCCAACGGCTACCAACGGTCGCTGATCCCCCGGCCCGGCGATCGGGAACCCAAGCTCCGTCCCAGGGTCGGGCAGTACCCGGATGGAGACAGGCTCGCGAAGATCGAGGTCCGCGGCGCCGGGCAGCTCGATGCGGGCCCTCCGGGCGAGATCAGCCAGGGCGCGCCGCAACGGCTGGGCCGGCAGCTCGCCGGCGATCCGCCACGCCTCGCGAAGCGGTCCTTCGGCGGACTCACGGCCGTCCCCGCCCTCCAGCAGCGCGAGAGCCTCCCACCAGCGAGCCTTGGCGACCTCGTAGGGCAGCGGCACCGCCGCCCAGCCCGTCGCCACGCGGCTCCACCGGGAGGCGGAGGGGCGCCCCCGCGATCGAGCCCGATGGGCGCGAGCGGTCTCGAGATGAAGCTCCGCTTCGCGCCGGGCACCGAGCGTGGCGGGGAGGCTGCTGCCAGCCACGGCCCGCTCCGCGTCCGGCAGGGCACGTGCGGCAAGCTCTCCGGCACGTGCCACCGCCGCATAGTCACTCGAGCGGCGGCCGATCTCCGTCAACGCTGAGGCTGCTTCCAGGCAGGTCGCGGCAGCCATGGCGATCTGTCCCGGATCGTCCGTCTCCATGACCCTGTCCCAGGCTTCGGCGGCCACCGTGACGGCGTCATCGGCCTGGCCCCGCCAGAGCAGCAGGCTGACGGCGGTGCGCAGGACCAAGGCCGTCCACTGTCCGGCGGGCACCTGCTCCAGCTGCAGGAGCGTACGGCCCACGAGGCGACCTGCCTCCTCGTCGGCCCGCGACTCGACCAGCACCAGCCCGAGGTAAAGGATGGGGCTGAACCAGGCCACGCCGGCCGGGCGGCCAGCCAGGGCGGCCCGGCACTCGACCTCTGATTCCTCCCAGCGGCCGAGCATGAAGAGGATGTCCGCAGCGTTGCCTCGCAGGAACGCACCGTAAGTGTCACCAAGGCCGGCCTCCCGCGCGTCCCGGATACCCTCGTTGACCACCGTCAGCGCCGCTTCCCGCCGCGAGTCGAGGTCGAGCAACGTGGTCCGGTTGGCGTAGGCCCGCATCAGGTCGTCCAGCCGGCTGGTGCGGCGCGCCAGGTCCGTGGCCTCTTCCAGAAGCGCGAGCCCCTGGTCGAGTGCACCCAGGTACGCGCGCGCCACGCCCAGTGTGCAGGTGGCGTGGCCGGATTCGGCCAGCGCCGGCGGCTGCGCCTGTGCTGCCACTTCGCGAGCCTCGGTGGCCAGGGCAGCACTCTCCTCGAAACGGCCGTCGATCATCAGGTGCTGGGCCAGCACGGCCAGGGCCCGCGCCCGTTCCGGACCGGGACCGGGCGGCATGATCTCCAGCGCCTCGTGCAGCGCCGCGATACCGCCCACCAGATCCCCGCCGTCCCAGCGGTAGCGTCCCAACTGCGTATGCAGCTCGGCCAGGCGCAGCGCTCCCTGACGGCGAGTCTCGCGCTCGGCTTCGGTCAGGGCAGCATCGCGTCGCCTTTCTCCCCCCGTGCCTTGCGCCGCGCGCTGGCGGCGCGGCCGCGACTCGATGGCTCGGCGGGTGAGTGCCGCCGCACGTCGGAAGGAACCGGCCACCGCCGCGGCGCGCGCGGCCGCGGTCAGCGTGGCCCCGAACTCATCTGATGTGCCCGAGCCCTCAGCATCAGGATCGCCCGCCTCCAACGCTTCCTGATAGTGAAGCAGCGCCGTCTCTCCCGGGTCGAGGCGCTCCGCGGCCAGTCCGGCGGCCAGATGGGACACGCGCGCCGGCGCGGCTCGCGAGGCGGCCTCCCAGTGCCAGGCCGCCTCGGCAGGTGCCAGCTCAGCCGAGCCTGCAAGCGCGGCATGGAAGCCGTGGCGTTCCGGCGGCAGAGCGAGGCCCTCGATCCCCTCGGCATAGAGCTCGTGGGCGATCACCAAATAGGTTCCGCCGGCGCGTTCGACCAACAGCCCGCTGGCAACGGCTTCGTCGATGGCCTGCCCGGAGAGGTGACCATCGGACATCGCCAGCCCCAGACAGGTCTCCCGCGAAAGGGGCCTCCGCGCGGCAGCCAGCAGGCGGACCGCCCCAAGCGCACCCCGCGACAGCGCGTCGAGCCGGGCACCCAGGACCTCGTCGAAGGGATCCGAGAGCCGGAGGCCTGCCAGGGCTCGGTGCGCGGTGATCAACTGCTCGGCACGCAGCGG
>JBBSMF010000262.1:0-3303 GCA_038233295.1 Candidatus Limnocylindrales bacterium
GATGGCAGTGCCGGTGCACTCGAGGTCCACGACGCAGCCGACGGCGACCAGGCCGCCTGCCCAGGAGGTGGTCGAGGTCATGACCGCGCCCTCGAACGAATCCTGATCCTCGACCCGCTGCCAGTCCAGTCCATCCTCCGAGATCCACACGGCCGCTCGATCGGGGCAGCACTCCCCGCCCACGGCCACGAAACCAGGCCCGCCCGTGGTCACCGATGAAAGCCGGCCGGACGCCGCCACACCCACCAGCGGCACGGGATCCCAATCGTCCCCGTCGGGGGAGGTCCAGATGGCGGCACGCCCGCCCTCTGTCCCGTTCGTCGCGCTTCCTACCGCCACCAGGCCCGGTCCCCCGATCACCACTTCACGCATCTCGCCGGCGGAGACGAGCAGATCGGGGTCATCCACCACGGCCCAGCTGGGCGGCAGCCCGGGCGGCGCATCGGACAAGTCGCCACTCGGGATACCGGTGGCGGCGGGCGTCGTCGGGGACGCGGCCGCACCAGAGGCGATCCTGGGAGAGATCGTTTCAGCATCCCGCGGCAACGCCGGCGCGGACGCACAGGCGGCAAGGACGAGCCAGACGACCAGAAGGGAGATGGCCCTTCGGGCGCGCGCGGGGACCAAGGATACGTGCGTCATCGGGCACAGATGATGGACCACTCGGCGAGACAGCGGTACCACCAGATGGCGTCAGCCAACCGGGACCTTCGGACGGCGCGCCACCCAGAGTCCCAGCGCGACGGCCGAGCCAGCCAGGGCGATGAGCTGCTCCGCACCGATACCGACCAGGAGAGGGTCGTCGCGCCACGTGAAGGCGACCAGAGATCGACCGGCGAGCCACCAGCCGATGACCAGTAGAAGCACCGACCTCCTGCCCGCCCTGACAGGCCGTATCAGCCACGCGCGCGATCCGAGCAGCACCACCATGCCGACCAGCGTCCAGGTGCCCTCATAGAGCTGCGACGGGTGTGAAGGCGTGCCGGGATCGGCAGAGAGCCACGGTCCCGGCCCGTCGAACGACACCGCCCAGGAGCCAGCGAAGGGCAGGCCCTGGCCCCCTCCAGCCAGCAGCAGGGAGAGCTTGCCGAGGCCGAGGACCAGGAGCAGCGGACCGGCGGCCGCGTCAGCCCAGGCCCGCACCGAGCGATCCAGCAGCCGGCAGACGTAGGCCCCCGAGACGAGTCCTCCCAGAACGGCCCCCGCCAAAGAGAGGCTGCCCTGTGCCAGATCCACGATCGCCTCGGGTCGTGCGAGGTACGACTCGGCAAAGACGATGGTATGCGCCAGCCGACCGCCCACCAGGGCGCCCGGGACGATGCCCAGGACCACGAAAAGGAGGTCGCCGGCCGCGGCTCGGGAACGCGCCCGGCGTAGCGCGACCCACCAAGCGCCCAGCGCCAGGAGGAAGATGCCCATCAGCGCGATGGCCTGCCAGCGCACGGCCAGGAAGCCGAGATCTATCTGGGGATCGAAGGCCAGCCGCACGATGGCGGATGACGGTGCTATCGCGGACCCGCCGAGGCATGGCGCCGCCCGGTGTCACTCTCCGACATGCGGTCATGCAGGAACGTGCCCGCCCGGCCGCCGGGCAGCCGCCACAGGGCGTACGCCACGGTGACCAGCGCCAGCGCCCCACCCAGCGCGAGGGCTGCGGGCGCTCCCGCCGTGGCGGCCATGCCACCGGCGAAGAGCCCGCCGATGGGCACGGAACCGGCGAAGACCGTCGTATAGACGCTCATCACACGACCACGCAGGGCATCCGGCGTGGTGAGCTGGATCAAAGTGTTGGTCGTGGCGGCCATGGCGATGACGCCCCAGCCCGTGACGAGCATCAGCAACAGGCTGACCGGCAGCAGTCGCGACACTCCCAGGCCGATCATGGCCAGTCCGATGGCGGCGGCGCCGGCCAGCAGCAGCCGCGGTGTGGGGCGCTGACCGAAGGCGATGGACAGCGCGCTGACCAGCGAGCCCACGCCACTCGCCGCCATCAGGAAGCCGAAGGTGTCCGCGCCGCCACCCAGGACGTCGCGCGCCAAGAGCGGCAGCAGCACCTGGAAGTTGAGCGCGACGGTGGCCACGATGCCCAGGACGGTGAGCGACAGCCGGACCGTCGGCTCGTCTCGCACGTAGCGCAGCCCCTCGGTCAGGGAGTCGATCACCGAGCGGACGCTGCGCTGGACGATGGAGGGCGGGGACTCGCGCAGCTCGCTGGTACGCATCGCGAAGAGGCTGATGATCACGGCGAGGTAGCTCACGCCGTTGATGAAGAAGCAGATGGCGATGCCCACGGTCGCGATGAGCAGCCCGGCAACGGCCGGACCGACGATGCGCGTGCCGTTGAAGACCGCGCTGTTGAAGGCCACCGCGTTGGCGATGTCCTCGCGTCCGACCATCTCGACCACGAACGCCTGGCGGACCGGCATGTCGAAGGCATTGACGACGCCCAGCAGGCTCGCCAGAACGAAGACGTGCCAGACCTCGACCTGGCCGAGATGCACCAACGTGCCCAGCACCACGGCCAGCACCATCGACGCAGCCTGGGTGGCCATGAGCGCCCTGCGCTTGGAGACGGCATCGGCCAGGACGCCGGCGAAGAGCCCCAGCACGATGACCGGGAGGAATTGGGCGGCCGCCACCAGGCCCAGGGCCCAAGGGTCGTTGGTCAGCTCCAGGACGAGCCAACCCTGCGCCACCTGCTGCATCCAGGTCCCTATGAGCGAGACGAGCTGGCCAGACCAGAAGAGACGGAAGTTATGGTGGCGGAATGCGCTCAGGCCCCTGCGCAAGCCTGAGGGCGGCGGCGGCCCGGTGCCGACGGCGGTCACGCTGACCGCGCCCGCGCGGCAGCCTCGATGAGGTCCACCGAACCGGTCACGCCGAAGCGTCCCGTGTCCAGCGCCAGGTCGTAGCAGGTCGCATCAAGCCAGTCGCGGCCGAAGAGCCGGCGGATGTAGTTGGTGCGCACTCGATCGAGCGACTCGCACAGCTGGCGCAGAGACGCCTCGTCCGGCTTCGCGTCCAGCGGGATCTCCTCGACGCGCGTCATCAGGTTACGGACACGTGCATCCAGCGAGGCGTGCAGCTGCACGTGCAGCACATCGGGGCACCGCTCCAGGATGAAGGCGGCGCCGCGGCCCAGGATGACCGCGTTGCCGCTCCCGGCGACCTCCTCGATGACGGCCCGCGTGAGAGCCGCCATGCGTTCATGGGTGGCCGCGCCGGACAACACGTCCGCGGGCAGCGGCGGCGCGGAGATCTCCGGCGCACTGGTCGCCAGGGCTGCGGCGATGCGCTGCCAGA
>JBBSMF010000263.1:0-3281 GCA_038233295.1 Candidatus Limnocylindrales bacterium
CACGTCGGTGTGGATCTCACAGGCCGCAGCCCCCAGCGCGGCGGCCAGCGCCACGGCCGTCATGTCCGAGCCGCCGCGCCCCAAGGTGGTCTCGTCCTCTTCCGATGAGACACCCTGGAAGCCGGCCACGATGGCGATCACGCCCCGGGTCAGGGTGTCGCGCAGGCGCTGTGCCCGGATATCCACGATGCGCGCGCTGCCGTGGCGGGTGTCGGTCACCACGCCCGCCTGCGCACCGGTCAGCGAGACCGCTTCCCGTCCCAGCTCGTTCACGGCCATCGCCAGGAGCGCCATGGAGATGCGCTCACCGGCCGACAGCAGCATGTCCAGCTCTCGCGGGTGCGGCAGCCTGGCGACGCTGGCGGCCAGTGCCAGCAACTCATCGGTGGTGTGGCCCATGGCCGAGACGACGACGCAGACCTGGTTGCCGCGGTCGGCGGTCTCCACCACCCGCCGGGCGACGGCCCGGATGCGCCCCGCATCGCCGACCGACGTGCCGCCGTACTTCTGGACGATCAAAGCCACCGCGGAACGATAGACCCGCCGGCTAAAGCCCGTCGAAGCAGTCCGGATAATCGATGCGGCCGCGCAGCGCAGGTGTCCAGCGTGCCAGCCGGCGCACCATGAAGACATGGTCGGGCACGGGGCGAGGGGCTTCGATGCCGGACCGGATGGCCGGCTCGAACCCGAAACGCGGGTAGTACCAGGGGTGGCCGAGCACCACCACGAGGGGCTCCTCGCGCGCCTCTGCGGCGTCGATGGCAGCGCGGATGAGCGCGCTACCGACGCCCTGGCGCTGATGTGACGGCTCGACGGCGATGGGCGCCAGCGACAGGACCCGCTGAAGCCCGTCCACGGTCGCCAGCGTCACGTAGGAGAGCACCACGCTGCCGATGACTCGTCCTTCCTGACCCTGGGCCACCAGGGAGAGGTCGGGGATCCAGACCTCGCTGGAGCGAAGGCAGTCGATGAGGTCGGCTTCCTCCGCCCGCCCGAAGGCCATCTCCGTGACCGCGTGGATGGCCGCTCGGTCGTCGGCCTTCTCGGGACGGATGGTGATGGCCGGGGCTCCGGCGGACCGGTTCGAACGGGGGCGGTTCATGGGTGGTGGACAGCCCACCGCGAGCGGGTGTACCGTTCGCCTCCGCATCCGGTCGAGAGGAGCCAGCCATCGTGGACACCAGGGGTCGGTCCCGCCGCTATGCCGCCGTCGCTATCCGTGCTGACGGGCGCCGCGTGCCGGTCGCCGTACCGGCTTCGACCACGCTGCTGGAGCGCCTCGGTGATCTGGTGCAGCGCATCAGGGAGCGCCTGGGCTGATCTCACGCCGCTCAGCCCAGCGCGTCACGCAGGGGCACGGCCACCTCTGAGGCCAACCGTCGGATCCCCTCCGCACCGCTGCGCGCCGGGATGGTGAGCATGATCTCCTCTGCACCCGCCCGGGCGTAACCCTCGGCCGCGTCGCGGGCCCGGCGGCGCTCTTCGCGATCGTCGGGGACGATGAGCTGCACGGAGACCGTGATCTCCGCGATGTCCCGGGCCTCTTCCTCGCAGATCCGCCGCAAGGCCTCCAGCCGCTCCAGGAACCCGTCCACGCTGCCGCTGAGGTTCGCGGCGTAGTTCCAGCCGTCGCCGAGTCGGGCGGTGAGGCGCATGCCGCGCGGCTTCTGAGCGCCCAGCCAGAGTGGCGGTCCGCCCGGCCGCATCGGGGCCGGTTCCATGACCGCCCCATCGAGTCGGTAGGGCGGCGCGTCGATCGTCACGCCCGGATCGTCCCGCGCGGCATCGCTGAAGAGCGCCTTGAGCACCCGGACCTGCGCCTCCAGACGGCTCATCCGCTCACCGATGGCCGGCAGCTCGATGCCGAACGACTCGTGCTCACCGGCGTGCCACCCGGCGCCCAGCCCCAGGATGAACCTGCCGCCGGTGACGTGGTCCAGGGTGATCGCCTGCTTGGCCAGGACCGAGGGGTGCCGGAACGTGGCCGCGAGAACGGTGTGCCCCACCCGCTTGCCCGGCACCAGATGAGCCAGGGCCGCCAGCGTGGTGATCGCCTCCAGGGCCGGTCCGCCACGGTCCCGGCCGGGATCGGTGAGGTGGTCGTTCAGCCAGCCGGAGTCGAACACATCGTGCTGCCCCGCCTCCACCCAGGCGCCTTCCAGCGTCGGCCAGTCGACGTTCTGAGGCGAGGTGCGGAAGCCGATGCGCAAGGCCACTCTGGTGGGGGGTCCCTCTACTTGATCACGATCGAGGAGATGTCCTCCTCGGGAGGCGGATAGGTCAGGCCCATGCCGTCCATCGTGTCAGCCAGTATCTCGGCCACGGCCAGGTTGCGGAACCACTTGCGGTCGCTGGGGATGACGTACCAGGGCGCGGCGTCCGTGGAGCAGCGCGAGAGGGCTGCCTCGTATGCCCGGCGGTAGCCGTCCCAGTGCTTGCGCTCCTCGATGTCCCCACGGTTGAACTTCCAGCGCTTGTCGGGCGTATCGATGCGGGCCTGGAGCCGTTCGCGCTGCTCCTCCGGCGAGATCCAGAGGAAGAGCTTCACGATCGTCGTGCCGTTGGCGGCCAGGAGCGCCTCGAAGGCGTTGATCTGGTCGTATCGCTTGCGCCAGACCCTGGGCCGCACCAGGTCATGGACGCGCACCACGAGCACGTCCTCGTAGTGGGAGCGGTTGAAGATGGAGATCGTGCCGCGGCCGGGCGTGTGGCGGTGGATCCGCCACAGGTAGTCGTGAGCCAGCTCTTCCTCGGTGGGGACGCCGAAGCCGGTGACCGAGCAGCCCTGCGGGTTGAAGGCCGTCATCACGTGGCGCAGGGTGCCGTCCTTGCCGGCGGTGTCCATTCCCTGGAGCACGATGAGCAGCGAGCCACCCTTACCCGCCCACAGGCGCTCCTGGAGCGATTCGAGCCGATCATGGCTGGCTTGGAGCGTGACGGCGGCGCTGTCCTTGTCGTGGCCATGGGTATCGCCCGGGTCGATCCGGCCCAGGTTCACCTTGGCGCCGGGCTTCACGCGCAGGCGCCTGGCCAGAGCCGCACCGAGCACAGCTTCGTTGGTGCCCGCGCCCGATTCGGCTGCGTTGGTGCCCGCGCTCGATTCGGCTGCGTTGGAGCCCTTGCGTCCGCGGCGCGCGGCACGAGCGTTCACGCTTCCTCGATCGTCACGCTGGTGATGGTCGCCGGGTCGCGCGGCCGGTCGTTGCTGCCCTTGGGCGCCGCGGCGATGGCGTCGACCACCTCCTCGCCGGAGGTCAGCTTGCCGAAGATGGTGTAGCTGG
>JBBSMF010000264.1:0-3278 GCA_038233295.1 Candidatus Limnocylindrales bacterium
CAGGGGCAGGACCCGTGAGGTGGAAGTAGGATGCTGCGGGGCACGCCATGAGGCACATGAGCGGAGGATGACCCGTGGCTGACCACCTCGACCCAGTCGCTGGCGGTGAGATCGCACTCTACGAGTCGCCGGACGGTGAGGTGCGGCTGGATGTGAGCGTGCGCGAAGAGTCCGTGTGGCTGGCCTTGGATCAGATGGCGGAACTCTTCGGGCGGGACAAGTCGGTCATCTCCCGGCACCTGCGCAACGTCTTCGACTCGAGAGAATTGGTGCGCCAAGCAGTTGTTGCAAAAAGTGCAACAACTGCCGCCGACGGTAAGACGTACCAGGTGGACTATTACAACCTGGACGCGATCATCTCGGTGGGGTACCGGGTCAACTCTCGGCGCGGGACGCAGTTCCGCATCTGGGCGACCGGCACGCTCCGGGAGCACCTGTTGCGAGGCTACACACTCAACGAGCGCCGCCTGCGCGAGAAGGGCCTCGCGGAGATGGAGCAGGCCCTTGAGCTGCTGTCCCGCACGCTCGACCGCCACGACCTCGTCCGTCCCGAGGGTCGGGCTGTGCTGGACGTCATCGGCCGGTACGCCCGCGCCTGGCGCCTCCTGCTCGACTACGACGAGGACCGGTTGGCATCGGTGCCGGCCCATCCGCTGCCCGCCACCCCCGTCCTGGCGCTCGAGGAGGCCAGATCCGCCATCCGGGAGTTGCGCGACTCGCTGCTTGAGCGTGGCGAGGCCGGGAGTCTGTTCGGGCAGGAGCGTGATCACCAGTTCGAAGCCATCCTGGCGGCCATCGAGCAGACGTTCGGCGGAGAGGCCCTCTATGCGAGCGCCCAGACGCGGGCGGCACACCTGCTCTACTTCGTGATCAAGGACCATCCGTTTTCGGACGGCAACAAGCGCATCGGCTCGCTGCTGTTCCTGGAGTACCTCGCCCGGAGCAGTCTCCTGAACCGTGCGGATGGCCTGCCCCGCTTCGACGACAACGCACTCGTCGCCCTCGCGCTTCTGGTCGCCGAAAGCGATCCCGCTCACAAGGAGCTGATGATCCGGCTCGTGCTGGGACTGCTTGATGAAGGTTCCGGCCGGCCGGCCACACCAGCGGCTACCGCGGCGCAAGCGTGACGTTCGCCGAGTCGACCGTGGAGGAAGCTGCCCTTGCCTGGCTCGCGGGGTTGGGCTACGAGGTGCTGCACGGGCCGGAGATCGCCTACGGGACTGCGGGGGCGGAGCGGGCGAGTCCGGGCTATCGCGACGTCATCCTGGAGCGGCGGCTCCGTGATGCCCTGATCCGACTCAACCCGGAGCTACCCGCCGAGGCCCTCGACGATGCCTACCGCAGGCTCACGCGCTCAGATGCGCCCACCATGATCGAGCGCAACCGACAGGTCCATCGGATGCTCGTTGACGGCGTCACGGTGGAGTACCGGCGCGCGGACGGCTCCCTCGCCGGCGCCCAGGCACGGCTGCTCGACTTCGACGACCCAGCTGACAACACCTGGCTGGCGGTCAACCAGTTCACCGTCGTGGAAGGCCAGCACGAGCGGCGTCCGGACGTGGTGCTGTTCGTGAACGGCCTGCCGCTGGCCGTCCTGGAGCTCAAGAACGCGGCCGAGGAAGGCGCCACGGTATGGCACGCCTTCGGCCAGCTCCAGACCTATCAGGCACAGATCCCGGCGCTGTTCGCGAGCAACGTGGCACTGGTGGCCTCCGATGGGACGCAGTCGCGCATCGGCGCGCTGGGAGCGACCCAGGAGTGGTTCAAACCTTGGCGGACCATCGTCGGGGACACGGTCGCGCCCGACTGGATGCCCGATCTCCAGGTGCTCCTGGAAGGCGTCTTCGAGCACCGCCGGTTCCTGGACCTGGTACGCCACTTCGTGATCTTCGAGGACGCCGGCGCGGGAGCGCTGACCAAGAAGATCGCTGGCTATCACCAGTTCCACGCCGTCAACGTGGCCCTGGAGGAGACGCTGCGCGCCATCGTCACGCACGCGCAGAGCGAGACCGTGGGGCGGTATGAGTCCGGAACCCAGCCGGGTGGCCATCCCGGCGACCGGCGCATCGGCGTGGTCTGGCACACACAGGGTTCCGGTAAGAGCCTGACCATGGCCTTCTACGCCGGCCGCGCCATCCTGGAGCCCGCTATGGCCAACCCGACCATCGTCGTGCTGACCGACCGCAACGACCTTGACGACCAGCTCTTCGGCACGTTCGCGCGCTGCTCCGAGCTGCTCCGCCAGCCACCGGTCCAGGCCGCCGACCGGGCGGACGTGCGGGCCAAGCTGCGCGTCGCTTCCGGCGGTGTCGTCTTCACGACCATCCAGAAGTTCCTGCCCGAAGAGCGCGGCGACCGCCACCCGATGCTGTCGGAGCGGCGCAACATCGTGGTCATCGCGGATGAGGCGCATCGCAGCCAGTACGACTTCATCGACGGCTTCGCCGCGCACATGCGAGATGCGCTGCCCAACGCCTCCTTCATCGGCTTCACGGGCACGCCCATCGAGCAGACGGACGCCAACACCCGCGCCGTCTTCGGCGACTACATCAGCGTCTACGACATCGCTCGGGCGGTCGAGGATGGCGCCACCGTGCCCATCTACTACGAGAGCCGCCTGGCCAAGCTGGCCCTGCGCGAGGACCGCCGCCCGCACATCGATCCGGACTTCGAGGAGGCCACCGAGGGCGAGGAGGTCGAGCGCAAGGAGCGGCTCAAGACGAAGTGGGCCCAGCTCGAGGCCGTGGTAGGCAGCGAGGAGCGGGTCGCGCTGATCGCGCGGGACCTCGTGGGGCACTTCAAGGAGCGTCTCGCGGCCATGGACGGCAAGGCCATGGTCGTGTGCATGAGCCGCCGCATCTGCGTGGCGCTGTACGAAGCGATCGCCGTCCTGAGGCCGGAGTGGGCCAGCGACGACGATGGCGCTGGTGCCCTCAAGGTGGTGATGACCGGCTCCGCCTCGGACGACGTGAACTGGCAGGGCCACATCCGCAGCAAGTCCCGGCGCGAGGCGCTGGCCAAGCGGTTCCGCGACCCGACCGACCCGTTCCGTATCGTGATCGTCCGCGACATGTGGCTGACCGGCTTCGATGCACCGTCCCTGCACACGATGTACGCCGACAAGCCGATGCGCGGCCACGGGTTGATGCAGGCCATCGCACGCGTGAATCGCGTCTTCAAGGACAAGCCCGGTGGTCTGGTCGTGGACTACCTCGGCCTGGCTGACGAACTGCGCCAGGCGCTCGCCACCTACACGGAGAGCGGCGGCACCGGTCAGA
>JBBSMF010000265.1:0-3262 GCA_038233295.1 Candidatus Limnocylindrales bacterium
CTGGTCGAACTCCCGCGCGCGGTACGACTCTCCGCACATCGGACCGAGGGGTGGCTCAGGCTGGTCGTCCGGATCGCCATCAAGCGGTTGACCGCAGACGGTGCAATACAGCGGTTCAGTCCATCCTGGTTCATCCATGGCCGGACCCTCCACCATCCCCGTGCCAGCTATCCTGTCGCGCCGCGACGGACGAGATCCCCGGCCATCCAGAGAGACGCCCGGACCAGGACCCACCGCCGCGACGATGCTGAACCTTCTCACCTCGGGCTCATCATCGGTTCACACGGCACCGGTACGTTGCGCTGACCCAGCACCGGTGCCCAACGGTGCGCCCACCGACCATTTCGGCCACGGTCATGGTGATGACTGAGGTGCCGCTTCAGCGCACGGATGAGCGGGTCCGCGCGGATCTGGTCCAGGAGGCACCGGATTCATGCAGCTGGCCGGTGGCACCGATCCGGCGACCGCCGCCCCGTTCGGCACGGACGTGGAGTGGATGTTCGAGCACCACTGGGCACCTCGTCCGACGCGCCGGCACATCCCTGGCACAGGTGTCATGGGTTGCAACGCCGCCCCGCGCCATGCAAGACTACGCCGGACGACATGCCTCCCCAGGGGCGGGCCGTCTTCTGCGCCCCAGCGCAGCGAGTCCGTCGTCCCGGACCCCGATACAACGATCGCCGTGCGGCCCGCATGGTGTTCCGGCAGAGAGGTGCACGACCGTTGTCGCTATCCCGACATGGCGCCCAGGCGGCGCCCATCACCGCTTCCTCACGACCCTTTCGCGGTCCGATGCTTCGTGTCATCGGCGGCTCAGCGCTGGCGAGCGTGCTCGTCCTCGGCGCAGTGGGGCCCGCCGCGGCCAACGATCCGCGTCCCGGCGATCTGCTCTCACGCGGAGGCCTCAGCGTCGTGGTGCCGGAGCCTGGCCACATGGTCTGGGGCGAGCTCAAGCTGGACGACGGTACGTCCCGGACGCTGTCGGTCGAGACGGATCGCTCCGGCACGGTGCGAGTCGCCGAGCCGGGAGACGAGACGGCGGCGGCAGGCCACGTGCAGCTGACGGGCGCGACCGCCGCCCTGGTCGGTGCGCAGGCGGCCACGATGAGCAGTCAGGCGGCTCAGCCGGACGGTTCCTCCGGAGGCACGGGCGAGTGTTCGGACCGTTCCTATAGCCGCTTCAGCTGGCGCACGCCGCTCCTCTCCTGGCGCTACGCATCGGGCACGACGCCGTCCAAGTTCCGCAACCGGACGAACGGCACGCGGCAGGTGATCAACGCCCTCAAACGTGCCAACCGGAACATCACGGACGCGCGCAACCTGTGCGGCCGCTCGGATCGCATCGGCGCCCAGGGCACGTACCTGGGGACCACGTCCAGTGGTCCCAACGTCAGCAGCGGCGGCTCATGTACCGGCGGCGACGGCCGCAGCGTCATCGGCTGGGGCAGCCTGCCTTCGAACTCGATCGCCATGGCCTGTGTCAGCGGCATCTCCGGCGGGGTCGCCTATGAGGGCGACATCCGCATCAACTGGAACAAGGCCTACGAGACCAAGTTGCGCTATTGCAGTGGGGAGCTGCTCATCGAGTCGGCCATGACCCACGAGTTCGGTCACCTGTATGGCATGGCGCACGTCAGCACCTACAGCAGTCCCAACCTGACCATGCAACCGCGCGTGAGCTACTGCTCCCGGGGGCATTCGCGGCTCGGGCTGGGCGACATGCTGGGGCTGGAAACCAAGTACTGACCGACTGAGCGACACTGGCACGAACCGATAGGGACTCCCCACCACAGAAGAGAGGTACCACGCGACATGGCCATCGAGGTAGCGCCCGGGACGCTCAGCGCCGAGGAGGTCGTCGCGCTCTCCAAGCAGTACACGCTGTACGAGTGGTCCGCGCAGGCCCATGTCGACCCCATCCCGGTCGATCACGCCCAGGGCGTCTACTTCTATACGCCGGACGGCAAGCGCTATCTGGACTTCAACTCGCAGCTGATGTCGGTCAACATCGGCCACGGCGACAAGCGCGTCATCGAGGCCATCAAGGCCCAGGCCGAGAAGCTGGCCTACGCCAATCCCTTCATGGCCACGGAGCCGCGTGCCCTGCTGGGCAAGAAGCTGGCCGAGCTCCTGCCCGGAGATCTCGACGTGAGCTTCTTCACCAACGCCGGCGCGGAAGCCAACGAGAACGCCATCAAGCTGGCCCGCCAGTTCACCGGCCGGCACAAGATCATGGTGCGCTACCGCTCATACCATGGCGCCACCGGGCAGGTCATCGTGGCCACCGGCGACCCGCGACGCTGGGCGGCGGAGACCGGCGTGTCCGGCTTCGTGCGCGTCCCGGACTCACACAAGTGGGGCCGCAGGGATCCGGAGCCCGTGGCGGAGAGCCTGAGCGAGCTCGAGGACGTGATCATGTTCGAGGGCCCGCAGACCATCGCGGCCTTCATGCTGGAGCCCGTCGTCGGCACCAACGGCGTGCTCATCCCGCCCGACGGCTACCTACAGGGCGTGCGCGAGATCTGCGACCGCCACGGCATCCTGCTCATCGCGGACGAGGTCATGTCAGGCTTCGGGCGCACCGGCGAGTGGTTCGCGGTGAACCACTGGGGCGTGGTGCCGGACCTCATGACGCTGGCCAAGGGCCTCACCAGCTCGTATCTGCCACTCGGCGCGGTGGTCATGCGGCGAAGCATCGCCGATGCCTTCATCGATCGGCCGTTCTTCGGCGGGCTGACCTACAACAGCCATCCCATGGGCTGCGCCGCCGCGCTGGCCACCATCGCGGTCTACGAGGAGGACGGCCTCATCGAGCGGGCCAAGCGCATGGGCGAGGTCATGCGCGGACACCACCAGGCGCTCTATGAGAAGCACCCCAGCCTGGGCGCCGGTCGCAACATCGGCCTGTTCGGGATCCTGGAGCTGGTGCGCGACCGCAACACATACGAGCCGATGGCGCCCTACAACGGCACCAGCGACGAGATGAAGGCCGTGGGCAAGCATCTCAAGGAGAGCGGCCTCTACACGTTCGTGCGCTGGAACACGATCATGACCAATCCGCCGCTGACCATCTCAGAGGACGAGCTGGCCGAGGGCTTCGCCATCATCGACCGCGCTCTCGACATCGCGGACGGGGCGGTCGGGGCCTAGGGTCGGTCCAGCTCCCGGAGTACCGGCTCCAGCGCCCGGATGGAGTCGATGGTGATGGGGTCCAGCACCAGCTGGACATGCTCGATCCCTTCCTGCGCGTAGGCGTGCAGCA
>JBBSMF010000266.1:0-3260 GCA_038233295.1 Candidatus Limnocylindrales bacterium
AGCAACTTCGTGCGCGGCGTGCCGATCTTCGCCACCCTCATCGCCGTGGAGCGCGAAGGCACCCTGGAAGCCGCCGTGGTCTCCGCCCCCGCGCTGCGCAGCCGCTGGCTGGCCTGGCGGGGCGGAGGCGCGTGGAGCGTGTCGGCCGAGGGCGAGCGTCGCCGGCTCAGCGTTTCGGCCATCGACACCATCGCCGAGGCGCATCTGCTGTACGCATCACTCACCGCCCTGCGTGCGTCCGGCCTGGTGCCGGGGCTGGATGTCGTGCTAGCGGAGGCGTGGCGTGAGCGTGGCTTCGGGGATTTCTGGGGTCACATGCTGGTGGCCGAGGGAGCCGGAGAGGCCATGCTGGAGTACGGGCTCGCGGCGTGGGACATCGCGGCCCCCATGCTCATCGTGGAGGAGGCAGGCGGACGCTGTACGGATCTGGAGGGCCGGTCCGAGCTGCACGGTCGCGGCGGTTTCCTGACCGCCAACGCCAACCTCCACGCGCCACTGCTGGCGGCTCTGCGTGGCTGACCAGAGGGGGCCGGACAAGGGCAGCTTGGACGGCGGACGCGTCGGCGCGTCGAGCCGGACCCTGCCGCGCGTCGCTGTAGCGCTGCGCGACGTGTCGATGGTGTATCCCAACGGGCGTCGTGCACTCAGCGAGGTGGACCTGGTCGTGCCCGAAGGCGCCTTCGTATTCCTGGTCGGTCCCTCTGGTGCGGGCAAGAGCACCCTGATCCGGCTGCTGGTCCGTGACGAGCTGGCCACGCAGGGGGAGGTCTACGTGGCCGGCCACGAGGTCTCTCGGCTGGGCGGGCGGGACGTGGCCCGGCTGCGCCGGCAGATCGGCATCGTCTTCCAGGATTTCAAGCTGTTGCCGCGCAAGACGGTCCGCGAGAACGTCGCCTTCGCCCTGGAGGTGACCGGCACGGCGCGGCCCGACATCGGACCGGCAGTCGACCGCGCACTGGCCTTGGTGGGCATCGCTGCGCAGGCCTCCCAGCGCCCCTCTCAGCTATCCGGCGGTGAGCAGCAGCGGACGGCCATCGCCCGAGCCATGGTCCACGACCCCAAGGTCATCATCGCCGACGAGCCGACCGGCAACCTGGACCCGCTCATCAGCTGGGAGATCATCCAGCTGCTCTTGCGCATCAACGCGATGGGCACCACGGTCCTGATGGCCACCCACAATGCCGACGTGGTCACGGCCCTGCGCAAGCGCGTCGTGGCGCTGGAGGACGGCGTCGTGGTACGTGACGAGGTCGGCGGCTATCACCGTGACCACTGAGTGCCGGTGATCCACTTCCTGGTCTTCTCCGTCCGCCGCGCTGCCGAAGGCCTCTGGCGCAACCGAGTGATGAGCCTGGCTGCCACGGTGACCATGGTCCTGATGCTCGTCCTGCTGGCCAGCCTGGTCATCGTGCTCTCCGGGCTCCAGGCCGGCCTCGAGCTCGTGGAGAGCAAAGTGGAGATCCGCGCCGAGTTGCACGAGGGCGTGCCACAGGAGCGCATCGATGCGCTTCGGAGGCAGGTCGTGGCCTTGCCGGAGGTCGAGAGCGTGCTCTATGTGAGCAAGGACGAGGCGCTGGCGCAGTTCCGCGCGCAGTTGGGCGCGGGACAGGAGGACCTCACTGAGGTCGTGGGGTCCAATCCTCTGCCGGCGCAGCTGGTGGTCAAGCTCAAGGACCCCCGCGAGTTCGGGGCCGTCAGAGGCACGCTCCAGGAGCCGCCGGGCGTGGTCAGCCGCGTGGTGGAGCAGCAGAGCAGCGTGGACCGCCTCGTGGCGATCACCGGGCTGCTCCGTACGGTAGGCATCATCGTAATCGCCCTGGTCGGGCTGACCGTCCTGCTCGTCGTGGTCAACTCCATCCGCATGGCGCTTATGTCACGCGCGGACGAGATCGAGATCATGCGCTTGGTGGGCGCCTCGGACGCGTTCGTGCGCTGGCCATTCATCTTCGAGGGATTGCTCGTGGGGTTGCTGGGTGCGGTCATCACGCTCGGCCTCTTGAGCCTGGCGGCGGGACCCATCGCTCAACTGGCCACGGCCATCGCGGGGCAGGTCCCGGACGGCTTCGGCGACAGGCTGAGCTTCCAGGTGACCGCCGTGGTGCTGGCCGCCGGACTGGGGCTGGGTGGCTTCGGTGCCTGGCTTTCGGTCCGGACATACCTGCGCCGCTGACGGTCCGCTCCATGCCCGGCGCCGGGCGACCATGGGGTAAGGAATCGCTACCTTCCATCCCTCATCCGCTGCGGAGCGTAGATTCAGATGGACGACCCCGAGCTGTCCTTGCGAACACGTTCTTCCAACCCCGGAGATCATCCCCATGGCCGATCCTGTAGCGCCTCCCGGCACGCCACCCTCCGGCACGCCGTCTTCTGATCCAGGTGCCCCCCAGGGAGCCTTTCGATCGGACGCTCCGATGCCCTACGCCTTCCCTGCCGACCCGGGCGCCGGGCTGGGCCCAGGCCAGCCCGCCGGCGGCTCTCCATCTCGAGCACCCATATATGTCGCACTTTTCGTGGTGGCGGCCTTGTCCGGTGCAGCACTGTTCACGTCTGGCTTCTCGCTCGGCGCACAGCAGGCCGTGACGCCGGGCACGAGTGCCGCCGATCAGCAGCTCTTCACGCCCTACTGGGAAGCGTTCAACAAGGTCACCAGCGAGTACGTGGGCACCATCGATGAGCGCAAGCTGGTGGAGGGGTCCATCAAGGGCCTCTTCGACGCCATAGACGATCCCTACTCCGGCTACATGACCTCCGAGGAGTACCGTCTCAGCCTGTCCGGACTCTCGGGACAGTTCGAGGGGATCGGTGCCGAGATGTCCAGTCAGGATGAGGACGAAGTTGCCTGTGCGCCGGTCAGCGAGACGTGTCGCCTGGTGATCGTTCGCGTCATCCGCGGCTCGCCCGCTCTCGCCGCCGGCCTTGAGGCGGACGACGTCGTGCTGTCCGTGGACGAACAGAGCGTCACCGGTTCGACGCTGGAGGAGACCGTGGCCAAGGTGCGCGGCCAGAAGGGGACACCGGTCAAGCTGGGTCTGGAACGCGACGGTCGTCCGCTGGATCTGACCATCGTGCGCGACGTCATCGATACGGAAGAGGTTCGCGGCGAGGTCCTGGCGGACGGGCAGGTGGGCTACCTCAAGATCGACGGTTTCAGCAGCAGCGCCGATGACGACTTCGTGAAGGAGCTGCGCCTGCTCGTGGAGGACCAGGGCATCGATTCCCTCATCCTCGACCTGCGCGACGACCCAGGCGGCTTCGTGAAC
>JBBSMF010000267.1:0-3252 GCA_038233295.1 Candidatus Limnocylindrales bacterium
ACTTCCAGCACCTTGGCTGGTCACCGTAGCGGGACTGTGCCGGATTCTCACCGGCTTCGCGGATCCCACGATCCTGTCTTCTCTTGGCGGCGAGTGTACACGCCGCGATAAGCCGCAGTAGAGACACGCCTGGCATCCTGCCCTTCATCCGCCCCCTCCGCCGTGATGTACTCGCCGGAGAAGGACTCGGATCATGTCCAGAGGTGTGCATGGCTGGCGGTGGGCCCTCGTGGCGGCCGTGATGATGGCGTCGACGGCCTTTCCCTCGGCCGCTGTGGCGGCACCGGAGCCGCCATCGCGCGGGCAGCTGCCGGCGTGTGCCGGTGTCTCGCCCCCGGAGCCACGGGGCGAAAGCGCCGCGGCGCCCACGCTGCAGATGATCTTGGACGGCCGGGGCTGGCTCGTGGGTCATGAACTGGAGCTGTCCGGAGGCGCTTCATCCAGGTTGGGTCGCGTGGCCTTCCTCGACGGACCCTTCGGCACGTCGTGGATCGTGGGTGAGGCGAGACGCGGGACCTCGCTCGTTCGGGTGCTGGACGCCCGCGCGGGCTGCGTCACGGGCTCCTTCAGTCAGGCCGGTCTCATCTTCAGCGCATCCCTGGACCCCACGGGCCGAGTGCTCGTCCATGACCTGGTGGAGCAGAAGAGCCGGGACCAGCTCGGTACCTGGCGCCGGTCGACGGCGGACCTGGCACGCGCCACCAGGATCCTGCCCGGCGTCTCCCCGGACGACCCACTCGCGCCCGTGTGGGTCAACTCCTTCGCCTGGGCTCCTGATGGCAGCCTGGCGGCACAGTCATGTGGTGCCAGCCAGTGTGCGACCCACGTGCTCCGGGCAGGCGGCGGCATCTGGTCCCAGCGCGCTGCGGGACAGGGCGTCCTGAGGGCCATGACCGACCGGGGCATCGTCGTGGAGGATGGGGCATGTCACGCCACGGATTGCCCGACCGTCGTCGTTCCACCCGATCCGGAGGAGCCGCCCGTCTACGAGGCGCCACTCGTGGATCCGCGGCCCGTTCCAGAGTCGCAGCCCGAGACCTGGCTCAAGGACGCTGTCCTGGACTACCGCTGGGGAAAGCACGCGCCCAAGAGCTGGATGCGTCCGGCCATGAACAGCGCGGCGAGGGACGTGGCCGCCTCTCGCGGGTCCAGGGCGGCTCGTTTCGGCTACGACTCGGACGGCGCTGGAGTCGTGCAGCTGGCGGGATCCATGAGCGGCAACTGTGAACGAGCGCTTGCCTGCGCCACCCGCGACATCCCACACTACTGGCGTATCTCGGTGAGGCCGCAGGGTGTGCGAGCCGGCTCGATCACGACGCGCTGGTGTCAGGCCTATGAGTCCCCGCCGGACGGTTGCTTCGACCTGCGACGCACGATGCTTCACGAGTTCGGGCACATCGAGGGCCTGGCCCACCCCGATGACCACGGCTTCCGCCTGGGGACGCGGGAGACGGTCATGCACCCCATCAGCCCGAGCAAGGGCCGTGCCGGCTGGCAGATGCGGCGCTTCGGCAACTGCGATGTGGCGCGGCTCCAGCGGCGCTACGACACCATCACGCCCAGCGCCTCCTACGCAGTGTGTGACCGAGTCGATACGCAGCTCAGCGTCGCGGCCAGCCGTTCTTCGGTGGCGTATCGCGACCCCGTGAGGATCACCGCCAGGTTGCGTGTGCGAGACCGTGACGGCTACGGGCAACTAAGCGGCAACTTCGTCAGCGGCCGCCACGTTCTCATCCAGCGTCGCATGCAGGGCGGCAGCTGGACCTCATTCCAGGCGAGCAACGGATCGTCCACCGGCTCGTACGAGTTCACCTTCCAGCCCTGGACGACCTATGAGTACCGAGCGATCTTCGACCAGCCCGCACGGGATGGCCTCACGGGTGACGTCTCCGGCGTCGTGACCGTGAGGGTCGCTCCATGTACCAACGATTGTGCCGAAGCGGCACCGTCTCGTTCCTCCATGAGGAGTCATTGATGCGCCGCTTGATCTCCTTCGCGCTGTTCGTCGCTCTGGTGGGGGCGGGTTGCTCGCCGGCAGCCGTCCCCACCGACGTCCCGCGCGATGACCCACCGGGAACCAAGACACCCAGCACCATCGTCACTGATGCTCCAGCGCTCCACGACCCGACAGCCACACCCAGCGCGACAGCGCCTGTCACCGCGGCGCCCACGAGCTGGCCACCACTCCCGTCGTTGACTCCGGCTCCTTCGCTCGATGGTGAGGTCGCCGCGGTCTACCTGAGGGGACCCTTCGGCTCCCTCGACGGCCAGGCGTCGCTACCCGGGGCCGAACCTGCGACGGGCGGACTCCGGGCGCTAGACCAGCACGCGCAGGGCGCCAACCTGGGCGTCGGTCTCCGAGACGTCCAGCTTGCTTTCGTGGAGTGGACGATCAGCATCAGCCCGGTCGATGACGGAGCCGGAGGCAGAACCATCGTGGTGTCCGAGGGACCAGGGCCGGAGGATCGGACCGACTACATCAGCCTCGTCGGGCCGGATGCCGGTGACTGGCTCCTCCGCCTGGATGCGCAGATCGCGGATTCGCCCGCGGCTTCCTATCACTGGCGTCTCGCCGTACCAGACCGGGACATGCCGGCCAACGGCGAGCTCGAGGTCCCGCCCCCGGAGCTGTTCGTCGAAGCCGGCCGCCAGAGAGTGTCCGCGGAGATGGGCGGTGGCTGCTACGTCTATAGCTGCGGGGACGTGGGCGGCTTGACGCCGGCACGTCTCCTGCCGCGGATCATGACGCAGGAACGCTCCGTCACCGTCAAGCTCTCTGACGGATCCAGGTTCATAGGGTTGCGCGCGTCGGGCTGGCCGATCGACGGTCAGACCGGCGACGTCCGTTACTTCGGTCGGGTAAAGGTACACGAAGGCGTCCACCAACAGGCCGTTTCCCTGCCCCGAGGTGATTGGTACCTCAAGGTGGAGCTCACCTTCGACCTGGAGCGAGGACACGGAACGTACTTCGTGCGTGTCACCGTGAAGTGATCGGAGGCCGGCCCTCACGCGGGGGCCGGCTCCCCCTGGGACACAGCGTCGGGGGCGGCTGGGAACAGTGACGTCTGCGCCCCTTCGGGCAGCATCCCTCCCAGGATCTTCTGGAGGGCCAGGATGTGGGCACACGTCTGCCAGTTGTCGAAGTAGTGGCAGTTGCACGTCCACGTCTCGGCATCGAGGGACACGCGATGCGTGTCGTTGTCACCGCGGAAGGTCACCGAGAGCCGATCCATGGAGATCCGGTCGGTCTCA
>JBBSMF010000268.1:0-3238 GCA_038233295.1 Candidatus Limnocylindrales bacterium
AGCCGCTCGGTGCGTGAGACGCCCTTGATGAGGTCGGCCGTCAGGAAGCCGTCCAGGAGGTCGACCGCCTGGACCTTGGAAGTCCCCTTGGCGAGCGCACGGGCCGAGTCGATCTTGGCACGCAAGGTGGTGACTCCGGTACCGGTCGTCAGGAGCCCGGGTGCGTCGATCTGCTCCACGTTGTTGCTGCGGAAGGTGTCCTTGCTGATGCAGCCCATGTATAGAGCTGCGGCACGCCCAACGCGGTTCTCGACGCTGGCCAGGTTGGAGGTGGCATCAGCCGCGAAGGCGCTGCCGGTGACCAGGCCGACCGGCTCGAACCGGCTGTACACGGCCTGTGCGTGGGCCACGACGATGCGCGTCCCAACGGGGATCTCGAGGCGATTCTCTCTGGTGATGACGATGCGCAGCATCTCCACCCTGAGGGTACGGCGGACGTTTCCGTCACCGCCCTGGTCCACGTCCTTGAGCTCGAGATGCCCGAAGCCGGGCACGTTGACGCGCGCTCCGGCGCGCACATCGACCAGCTGGCCGAAGACCCGAAGGCCTACGATGCGGGAGCCCTTGCTGCTGGTCGTGAAGCCGTTCTCCGTAGCTCGGACGAGCGCCTTGGCCCGGATCAAGTCAGCCGTAACGGCCCCGTCGAGGGCGTCGACGTCCGTGATCTCGGCGATCAGCTTGGTGTAGGCGGTGCCATCGGCCGGCTTGTCCGCCTGGGCGATGCCTTCCGCGACCGCGGCCCGGAAGACGTTGCCGGCCTGGACCGTATCGATGGTGTTGGAGATCTTCACGCCGTCGGTACCCAGGCAGGGGCAGACCTGATAGGCCGTGCGACCGAGCTTGACGGCGATATCGCCGGCGACCGCGTTGGCTTTGGTGCCGTATGCCTCGCCGCCGTGGTGGCCGGCCAGCTCGCCTGCCGCCGCCGCCGGGACGGTCGAGACAAGCAGTGCGACCAGTGAGATGAGGATGCCGAGCCCGGGTCGGGCACGTGGTGTCCGTAGACGTCGCATAAAGGTTCTCCGATCTCGTTGGCGCGAGACTACGTCGCCGGTCGGCTCGTTCGGCCCGCTCGCTTGGGCCCGGGGATCCCTCTGGGTGAGGATGGCCGTCCCCCCGTTGCCGCCGCCCCGATCCGTGGTTCGCCGGTCTCCGCAGTCTTACGGTCGCGACCAGCGTCAGGAAGGGGACCTTCGTACCCGTCGAGGTGCGGCGTTGGTCCTGATGTCAGGAGTCACCGTGCTCCGCATATCAGTCCAGGGCCCGTTCGCGCCGAGAACGTGACACGACCCCCCCATGACGATATAGCCATGAGAGCCGTGATCAGCTGGGCGCGGCCAGGTCTCGTCGGGGGAAGATGATCCAGGCATAAGCCACGGCCGCGGCGATGACCGTGGCGAAGAGCGCGATGTCCCCGCCCATCATCTGCCCGTCCAGCACCTCCGCGGCCGCCAGGTGGTGGAACAGTGAGTAGTCCTGCAGCCAGGCCGCGTCCGGCCAGAGCGACCCGACCACCTCGAGCAGGTATGAGACGAGCACGATGGTCAGCGTGATGCCCAACGCGGGCGCCAGTCGATCGAAGGAGACCGAGGCGGCCAGGCCGATGGCCAGGAAACACATGAACAGCAACCAGCCGGCCAGCCACAGCGCAGGCAGGTTGGCCAGTTCCAGCTCGCCCAGGACGCCCATCAAGCTGGCACTCGTGACGCTGGCCACCAGATGGATCGCCAGCAGGAGCGCCAGGAAGAGAGCGCCGGCCAGCAACAGGGTGAGATAGACGGTGTGCCGCGAGATGGGGCGAGCCAGGATCACCTCGAGGGTGCCTCGCTGGCGCTCGCCGGCCACGGCGACCGTGGAGAAGCCGACCGCGAAGATGCTCATCAGCACCAGCGTGAAGGGATGGATGAAGCCGAGCGCGATGGAGCCATGCAGGCTGAACACGTTGCCCCCGCCGAACTGGGCGAACTGCGACAGCAGGGGGTTGCCCTCCACCAGCGCCTTCAGGTCCTGGCCGAAGGTGGCGTAGATGATGGGGAGCACCAAGCCCCAGGCGAACATGCCGGCGCCGACGGCCAGGAGCCGTACGCGGTAAGCGGCCAGTGTCCGGCGAAAGAGCGTCAGGTTCACGATGGAGCGCCTGACGGATCGTCCGCGTAGAACTCCAGGAAGGCCTCTTCCAGGCGCGCCGGCTCGATGGTCAGGTCGATCACGCGGGCACCGGCGATGGCCGCCAGGAAGGGTCCCACATCGCCTTCCAGCTGACAGGTGAGGACGCCCTCACGAATCTCCACGCCGCTCACGCCGGGGATCCGCTCGAGTGGCGGCGGCGTACCCTCGATACGCATCTCCACGCGCCTGCGGCGCCGGCGGAGCAGCTCCTCCACGTCAGAGAGCGCCACCAGCCGGCCGGCCCGGATGATGGCCACGCGGTCGCAGACCCGTTCCACCTCGGACAGGACGTGGGACGAGAAGAAGATCGTCCGACCGTCCCGACGAAGCTCATCGAGGATGTCGTAGAAGGCGTGCTGCATGAGTGGGTCGAGGCCCTCTGATGGCTCATCCAGGACGGCCAGCTCCGGGTCATGCTGGAGCGCCTGGATGATGCCGATCTTCTGGCGCATCCCTCGTGAGTAGTCCCGCACCGGGCGCCGCAACGTGGCGGCGGACAGCTCCAGGCGGTCCAGCAGCGCCTCGCGGCGGGGCGAACCCCGACCGTAGAGGTGCGCCAGGTAGTCCAGCAGACCCTCGCCGGTCATGGTGTCGTAGAACGAGATGCCACTGGGCAGGTAGCCCACGCGCCGGCGTACCTCCGCTGCATCCCCGATCACGGGTCGGCCAAGCACGGTGGCAGAGCCGCCCGTGGGATGGAGGTAACCCAGCAGGATACGGATGCAGGTGCTCTTGCCCGCCCCGTTCGGTCCCAGGAAACCGAAGATCTCGCCCTGCCGGACCTCGATCGAGAGGTCCGTCAGCGCACGCACGCGGGCAGCCGCTTCCCCTCTCCCACCGAGGACACGCTCCCTGGCGCCGTAGGTCTTGGACAGTCCCCGGGTGACGATCGCGCTCATCGGCGTGGGGACCATCGCGACGGTCGGTGGTCCGCCGCGATCACCACCTCACAGATCGTGCGCGCGCCGCCTGACCGCCCACCAGCCGACCGGCAGGAGCCCAGCCGCAACCATCAGCTTGAGTAGATCACCCGGCAGGAACGGGATGATGCCGGCCTGGAGCGTCTCGG
>JBBSMF010000269.1:0-3230 GCA_038233295.1 Candidatus Limnocylindrales bacterium
CTGGCCGGACTCATCGTGGCTGCCATGCTGGGCCTGGACGCCGCCGTGAGCTGGATGCGACAGCGCCGAGGCTGGTCGCGGGCCAACCTCTGGCTGGGGCCGGCGATGGCCCTTGCATTGGTGATCCCCTTCGGCCTGCTCCAGGTCTTGGTCGTATCGTCACAGGCGGAGGCGCGTGAGGAGCGGGTCAGCGCGGTAGCGGCCGCCCTGGAGCGCCTTCCGGAGCTGGCCGAGGCGCCTCAGGCCGGCGACGCTCCACGGATGCGTGCCGCACTCATCAGCGATCGGCCGGTATTGCTGGCCGAGGTACTCCGCCGGCCCGTCATCGCCCTCCCCGACGAGCCGCCCCGGGCCGTGGGACAGCTGGCGGCTGACTTCGGCACCCGTCTCGTGCTGACCCTGGATGAGCGCGGTCGTTACCCCGCGGCCTGGTCCACGCCGGACGGCTCAGCCTGCCTGGCGGGTCCGCCGGAGCGGTTGCTGGGGCCGGACGATCCAGCGCTCCTCATCCGTCTACGCTCCGACTGCCTGCTGCCGTGAAGGAGGGAACCCTTCCGAGCACCGCATATACTCGGCCGACGATGGAGATGGGAACCCTCGGCGAGCCGCCTGAGACGAGCTTGGACGCGCTCTATACCGAGGCGGAGGCCGTGCTGGGCACGAGCACCGACCAGCTCCGGTCGCTGACCGAGCGACTGCGTCAGGCCCATGCCATGGACGCCAGGGGGCGCCGGCTGGTGGCCCGTCTGGAGCTCGCCGTGCGGGACGTCGAACAGTGTTGGCTCATCTTGAGACATAGCGCTGACAGCGCTGGTGATGGCTCCCGTGGCGACGCAGAGGGCCTGTCCGGCGCCGCCGTGGAGCTCATGTCACAGGACGTCCTGGAGGCGCAGGAGGAGGAGCGCACGCGCATCGCGGAGGAGCTCCACGATGGACCGGCCCAGGCACTCGCCAACGTCTCCTTCCAGGTGGAGATCATCGATCGCACGCTGCGCGACGACGCCGGAGCCGCCGCCACCGAGGTCGACGCACTGCGGGCCATGCTTGATCGCGAGCTTCATCGCCTGCGGGGCTTCATCCACCAGTTGCGACCTGCGCTGCTGGAGGACGACGGCCTTGACGAGGCGCTCGAGGAGAACGCCCGACAGTTGGTGGCGGAAGGGGGCCTGACCGTGGAGGTCCACCTGGATGCACCGGCCGGCCTCCTGGAGGCCCAAGTGCGCATGGCCATACTGCGCGTAGCCCAGGAAGCGATGCGCAACGTGCGCAAGCACGCCGGTGCGCAGCGGGTCGAGCTGGTCACCCGCTATGAGGCTGGTCCGGGGGGCGACGTCAGCGGGGGCAGCTGGATCATGGAGGTCCGCGACGATGGGCACGGGTTCGACGTGCGGTCCGCCAGTTCCGGGACCGACCGTCACCACTTCGGGCTGAGGTTCATGCGCGAGCGGGCCGCCCTCATCGGTGGACTGCTGGAGATCGTGTCCGAGCCCGGCCAAGGGTCGGTCGTCCGGCTCACGCTGGACCCCGGGGAGAGGAGTCAGAGGCAATGACCATGGAGTACGGCGGCATCGAACGCCGCAGGGGCGGCCCTGATCGTCGTGATCCGGATCAGCGCGTGAAGATCGTGCTGGTGGATGACCACGAGCTCTTCCGCGTGGGGATGCGTCAGATCCTGGAACGCGAGTCGGACTTCGACATCGTGGCGGAGGCGCACGATTCGAGCGGTGCCTTCGACGCGGCGCAGCAGCACACCCCTGACATCGTCCTGCTGGACCTCTCGCTGCCGGCGCCGGGCGGCATCGAGACCACGCAGCGCATCAAGCGCGAGGTGCCCAGCGCGGGAATCGTCGCGCTGGCCGTGGCGGAGGACGAGGATCAGCTTTTCGACGCCATCAAGGCCGGCGCGGCCGCGTTCATCCTCAAGGACATCAGCCCCGACGACCTGGTGACGATCATCCGCCGCGTGAACACCGGCGAGTACCTCATCAACGACAAGGTCTTCGCCCGCCCCGCCGTGGCCAGCCGTGTGCTCAAGGAGTTCCGGGAGCTGGCCGTCTACGGCCATGAGGCGGCGCCGATATTCGCGCCCCTGTCGCCGCGTGAGGTGGAGATCCTGGACAACATCGCCAGGGGCATGACCAACAAGCAGGTGGCCTATGCCCTGGGCATCAGCGAGCAGACCGTCAAGAACCACATGAGCTCCATCCTGCGCAAGTTGTCGGTCAACGATCGGACCCAGGCGGTCGTGTACGCCATGAAGCAGGGCTGGATCCGGATCCCGGAAGACTGATGTCCGTTCCCGGGACGGGCGCCGTCAGGGGCCTGGGGGAGATACGCCGCACGCTGGCCGAGGACCTGGCGCGCCTGGACGAGGAGGCCGCCGAGATCGAGCTGCTGGTGCAGCAGATCCGCGCCGAGACGGAACGGCACGAGGCGCGGCGCCTCAAGGGCGAGGAGCGCGTCACGTCGCTGGTACGCCAGCCGCCGCCCAGCCGCGACGAGCTGGATGCAGCTCGGGAGCAGCTCCTCACGCTGACGCGCCGCGCGGCCATGATGGACGCGCAGTCGCAGGTCCTGGAGGGGAAGCAGCGGACACTGCAACGATATCGCGACCAGATGACGCGCCTGCTGAGCGACCTCGCGGCGACGGACGATCCGGCATCCGCGACCGGAGATGGTGGCGCGGCGGTGGCGCCTGTCCGGAGACTGGATGCCGCCGATACCCGCGCAGTCCTGCGGGCACAGGAGGAGATGCGCCGCGACATCTCCCGGCAGATGCACGACGGGCCAGCCCAGAGCATCGCCAACATCGCCCTCCAGGCGGAGATCGTGCAGCGGCTTCTGGCGCGCGATCCGCAGCAGGCTGCCGCTGAGGTGGAGCAGCTCAGACGGATGGTCCAGCGCGCACTGGATGCCACCAAGAGCTTCATCTTCGATGTCCGGCCCATGGTGCTGGATGACCTGGGCCTGGTGCCCACCCTGCGCCGCACCACCATCGACCGCGGCAAGCGGGCGGGCATCGTCATCGACTTCGATTCCTCGGGCACCGATCGGCGGCTCCCGCCCGACCTGGAATCGGGCTTCTTCCGGATCATCGATGAGGCACTGACAGGGTTCCTCTCACTTCGCCCGTCGCAGCTCATCGTGCGGCTCGACTGGGCGGACGGTGAGGTGCATGCCACGGTCCGCAGCGGCCGGGCCGACGAGCGGGCCGTGATGTCGCGCGCCGC
>JBBSMF010000270.1:0-3227 GCA_038233295.1 Candidatus Limnocylindrales bacterium
ACCGCTCAGGACTCGACCGGCGCTTCTGGATCGTGGCCATCCTGGGAACGATCGGCGCGGCACTCGTTCTCGGGGTACCTACCGCGGTGATCCCCAATCCCTTCTTCGGACGGATGACACCGACCGAGCCGGTCAATCTTGCGGTGTGGCTCGCGTCCGCGCCCCTCATGGGCCTCCTGGCGGCGACCTACCTGGCGAAGCCACCAGCCCGGGCGGTCGATGTCCACGCCGCTTCAGGCGGTGGACGGATGACCGCGGGCGGCATCGCGGCATTCCTTGCCATCGGCTGCCCCATATGCAACAAGGTCGTGGTGGCGACGCTCGGCGTGAGCGGAGCGCTGACCATCTTCGCCCCGTTGCAGCCACTGATCGGGGCCGCTTCGGTGGCGCTCCTGGCCGGGACACTGGTATGGCGCCTGCGCACTCGCTCCCGCGAATGCGAGCAATGCGTTCCTGTTCCCCCCGGTGCCGGGGCCCGCTAGCGCGGCCGAGGGCGGTGACGGCGCGGTCGGGCCTGCCCTGACGATGGGCGTATACTACTGGGGAGTATCCAGCGTGGACACACGAGGCCCTAGCGAGTCGCATCCATGACCGCCACCACCAAAGAGACCGAGAACACTACGGAGCGAGCTTCCCTTGCGGTCGAGGGCATGACTTGTGCCAGCTGCGTGCGGCGCATCGAGCGACACGTGGCCAAGGTGCCCGGCGTGACGGAGGTCAGCGTCAACCTGGCCACCGAGCGCGCCAACGTCTCGTTCGATCCGGCCACGACGGGTATGCCCGAGCTTGTGACCGCCGTGGAGCGGGCCGGCTATACGGTCCGCCCGGAGGAGCGTCGGCAGCCTGTGGGCCTCCCAGCCGCGCCCGTCGAAGCGAAGGCTGCCCCCATGGCCTACCTCGATGGGGGGCTTACCCAAGAGACCCTGGGCGTGGAGGGGATGACCTGCGCCAGCTGCGTGCGCCGCATCGAGCGACATCTGGCGCAGGTGCCCGGCGTGAGCGAGGCCAGCGTCAACCTGGCGACGGAGGCCGCGACCGTGCGCTATGACCCCGCCCAGGCCGATAGGGCGCAGCTTCGCGCTGCGGTCGAGCGTGCCGGCTACACCGTTCGCGAGCCCGAGACGACCGCCACGGCGGCCGCTCGCGCCGCGACCGACGAGATCGACCCACGGGAACGCGCGCACGCCGCCGAGATGGATGCGCTCAAGCGTCGCTGGACGGTGAGCCTGGCCATCGGGCTCGGGATGATGGCCCTGATGTACCTGCCCCTGGGCATCGAGATGACCGTCGTGGCGCCGGGTCTGCTCATCGCCGCCAGCATCGTCCAGTTCTGGGCCGGCGGCGTCTTCTACCGCGCCGCCTGGGCCGCCGGACGCCACGGCAGCGTCAACATGAACACGCTCGTGGCGGTCGGTACCAGCGTGGCCTACGGCTACAGCGCCTTCGTGACGCTCTGGCCCACGGTGGCGCAGAGCCTCGGGCTGCCGCTAGCGCTCTACTTCGAGACCGCGGCCATCATCGTGGCACTCATCCTGCTCGGTCGGTGGCTGGAGGCGCGGGCCAAGAAGCAGACCAGCGCCGCGATCCGGGCGCTGATGGGCCTCCAGGCGCGCACCGCCCGCGTGGTGCGGGACGGGCGCGAGGTCGATGTGCCCATCGAGGACGTGCGCGTGGGCGAGCTGGTGCGCGTCCGGCCCGGCGAGAAGGTGCCCGTCGAC
Source organism: Candidatus Limnocylindrales bacterium (assembly GCA_038233295.1). GTDB lineage: Bacteria > Chloroflexota > Limnocylindria > Limnocylindrales > CSP1-4 > Palsa-1032. Next base: position 1,719 of record JBBSMF010000270.1, read on the forward strand.
GGCATCGTCCGCGAGGGTCGCTCCACGCTGGACGAGAGCATGCTCACGGGGGAGAGCCTGCCGGTGGAGAAGGCACCCGGCGACAGCGTCATCGGCGCCACCCTCAACCGCACCGGCAGCTTCCTCTTCGAGGCGACCAAGGTAGGCGCCGACACGACCCTGGCGCAGATCGTCCGGTTGGTCGAGGAGGCGCAGGGCTCCAAGGCACCCATGCAGCGCCTGGCGGACACGGTGTCGGGCTACTTCGTGCCCATCGTCCTGGTGGTCGCCTTGCTCACCTTCGCCGGTTGGCTGCTCTTCGGGCCGCAGCCTTCCATCTCCATCGCCATCGCCACGGCCGTCGCGGTGCTCATCATCGCCTGCCCCTGCGCGCTGGGCCTGGCCACTCCGACGGCCATCATGGTGGGCACGGGCAAGGCGGCCGAGAACGGCATCCTCATCCGCGACGGCGAGGCGCTGGAGCAGGCGCGCCGCATAGACGCCATCGTCCTGGATAAGACCGGCACCCTCACCCGCGGCCGGCCCGCGGTCACCGAAGTGGTGCCGGCAGCGGGCTGGTCCGAGACGGAACTGCTGCGGCTGGCCGCCGCCGCCGAGCGCGGATCGGAGCATCCGCTGGCCGAGGCTATCGTGGCCCGGGCGGAGGAGTCGGGGCTCGACATCCCCGCGGCAGGCGACTTCGAGGCCATCGCCGGTCGCGGGCTCCAGGCGACGGTCGAGGGCCGTGCCGTGGCCGTCGGCAGCGGCGGCTACATGCGCCAGTCGGAGATCGACTTCGACGCCTTCGATGCCCAGGCGGGCTCCTTCGCGTCGGGTGGCGCCACGCCCGTCTTCGTGGCCATCGATGGCCAGCCGGCGGGCCTCATCGGCATCGCGGACACGGTCAAGCCGGGATCGCACGAAGCCGTCCAGCAGCTCGCCGCCCTGGGGCTGGAGGTCTGGATGCTCACCGGCGACGATCGCCGGACCGCCGCCGCCATCGCCGGGCAGCTGGGCATCGCGCATGTGATGGCGGAAGTGCTGCCGGACCAGAAGGCCGATCAGGTCCGCTCGCTCCAGGCTGGGGGCAAGGTCGTGGCCATGGTCGGTGACGGCATCAACGACGCGCCCGCGCTGGCGCAGGCCGAGCTGGGTATCGCCATCGGGACCGGCACGGACGTCGCCATCGCGGCCTCGGACATGACCCTCGTCGGCGGTGACGTGCGGGGCGTGGTGACGGCCATCGCATTGTCACGCCGCACGGTCTCGACCATACGGCAGGGCCTGGTCTGGGCCTTTGGCTACAACGTGCTGCTCATCCCTGTGGCCATGGGCCTGCTCTATCCCTTCACCGGGCTGCTGCTCGACCCCATCCTGGCCGCCGCGGCCATGGCCGCCTCGAGCGTGAGCGTCGTCACCAACGCCCTGCGTCTGCGAACGTTCACTCGCCCCTCGTCCGTGGATGCCATCCTTCACCCGCCGCTCGCCCAGCGGCTGCGCGACGTGGGTTATCTGGCGGTCATCGCGGTG
>JBBSMF010000271.1:0-3210 GCA_038233295.1 Candidatus Limnocylindrales bacterium
AAGCGCTTGCGCCTTCTGGAGCTCGAGATGGATCTCAGCGTCGAGGATCTCGAGCGGATGCGCCAGCCTCGCTTCGACATCTCCGAGGGCGACGGATCTGGTTGACGCGAGGATCCTGACCTTGCCTTGGAATCGATGGCGATGAAGGTCGCGGAGCGGAAGCTCGAGGACGCCATCGAGTGCGCGCTCCTGGCGGGTGGCCCGGACGCCTGCGCCGGCGAGGGCCGGCTCCACGAGGAGCGGACCCCATACGGCGACGCGCCTGGCGGCTACAGCCGTCGCAGCCCGGCCGACTATGACCGCCCGCGCTGCCTGGACCCTCAGGTCGTGCTGGAGTTCGTCTACGCCACCCAGCCCAAGGCTTGGGAGGCTTTCTCCAAGCAGCACGGAACGGACGCGCGGGAGCGGTTCCTCTCGCGCCTCTCCACGGAGGTGGCCAAGCGGGGAACGCTGGATATCTTGCGCAAGGGGATAAAGAGTGACGGGCAGACCTTCAAGCTGGCCTACTTCCGGCCCGTCTCCGCGCTCAACGAGGAGACGCAGCGACTCTACGAGGCCAATCGCTTCACGGTCATCCGCCAGTTGCGCTACAGCACCAGGACCGATCACTCGCTGGACATGGCGCTCTTCCTCAACGGGCTGCCCATCTTCACCGTGGAGCTCAAGGAGCCGCTCACCGGGCAGACCGTGGAGGATGCCGTCCGCCAGTACCGTCAGGACCGCGATCACAAGGAGCCGCTCTTCGCCTTCGAGCGCTGCCTGGCCCATTTCGCGGTCGACGCGGACCTGGTGCAGTTCACCACCCGGCTGGCCGGCCCCCGGACCCGTTTCGTGCCCTTCAACAAGGGCCGCGACGGCGGCGCCGGCAATCCGCCCAACGCCTTCGGATTCGCTACGGCCTATCTCTGGGAGGACGTCTGGGCGCGCGATAGCGTGCTGGATCTGGTGGAACACTTCGTGCACGTCATCGACGAGGACGCGAACGGCGGGAGGACCGGCAAGCGCCAGGTGATCTTTCCGCGTTATCACCAGCTCGACGCCGTTCGGCGGCTCGTGGCCGACGCTCGCTCCGCTGGTCCGGGGCAGAACTACCTCATCCAGCACAGCGCCGGCAGCGGCAAGAGCAACACCATCGCCTGGCTGGCGCACCGCCTCTCCACCCTCCACGACGACGCCGACCAGCGAGTCTTCGACTCCATCGTGGTCATCACGGATCGACGCGTCCTGGATCGGCAGCTCCAGCGCACGGTCCGCCAGTTCCAGCGGACCCTCGGCGTGGTGGAGAACATCGACCAGACGTCCCGCCAACTCCGCGAGGCCCTGGAAGCGGGCAAGACCATCATCGTCACGACGCTCCAGAAGTTCCCGGTCATCGCCAAGGACATGAGCGCACTCCCGGGCAAGCGCTTCGCGGTCATCGTGGATGAGGCTCATTCGTCCCAGTCGGGCGAGAGCACCAAGAGCCTCAAGCAGGTCCTCTCGGCCAAGAGCCTGGAGGATGCGGCGGCCGAGGAGGAGGCGGCGCCCGAGGTCGACCTCGAGGACCGGATCGTCGAGGAGATGCGCCGGCGCGGTCGCCAGCCCAACGTCTCGACCTTCGCCTTCACGGCCACGCCCAAGAACAAGACGCTGGAACTCTTCGGAACGCGGGGGGCGGACGGCAGCCACGCCCCGTTCAGCCTCTACACCATGCGCCAGGCCATCGAGGAAGACTTTATCCTCGACGTCTTGGAGAACTACACCACCTACAAGGTCTACTGGCGCCTGCTCAAGAAGGTCGAGGACGATCCGCACTTCGACCAGGCCAAGGCGTCCTTCCTCCTGCGCCAGTTCGTCGACCTTCACGAGCACGCCATCGACAAGAAGGTGGCCATCATGCTGGGCCACTTCAGCGAGCGGGTCGCGGGGCGGATCAGCGGCCATGCCAAGGCCATGGTCGTGACGCGGTCGCGGCTGCACGCGGTCCGCTATCGGCAGGCGGTCGACCGCTGGCTGGAGACGCATGGCCGGCCGTTCCGGGCGCTGGTCGCCTTCTCCGGGGAGGTTCAGGACGGGGGCGCGACCTACACCGAGTCAGGCATGAACGGCCTGCCCGAGACGCAGACCGCGGAGACCTTCAAGCGCGACGAGTTCCGGATCCTCATCGCTGCCGACAAGTTCCAGACGGGGTTCGACCAGCCGCTGCTCCACACGATGTACGTGGACAAGCGCCTGGCCGGGGTCAATGCCGTGCAGACGCTCTCGCGGGTGAACCGCGTGCACCCGCCGGACAAGACCGAGACGATGGTCCTCGACTTCGTCAATGAGGCGGAAGACATCCAGGAGTCCTTCGAGCCGTACTACGACCGCGCCATCCTGTCCGAGGCGACCGACCCCAACCTGCTCTATGACGCGCAGACGGCGCTGGCGCAGTTCGACCTGTACGACGATGCCGACGTGAGCGCCTTCGCGGAAGCCTACTTCGACCCTTCCGGTTCCCAGGATCGGCTGCACGCCGCCCTGGCGCCGGCCGTGGAGCGGTTCGGAGGGCTTGAGACGACCGCGCAGCACGAGTGTCGGGGGCGGTTGCGCGACTACGTGCGCCTGTACGCGTTCCTCTCGCAGGTCATCACGTTCGTGGATGCGGACCTTGAGCGGCTCTACGTCTTCGGCCGGTTCCTGCTGCGCAAGCTTCCGGCAGACGAGGCCAAACTGCCCTACGAGGTGCAGCAGGCCATCGACATGGCCTCGTACGGCGTTCGGCAGACCTCCGACGGCGGGATCGGACTCGGCCGCGGCAAGGCGGAGCTCGAGCCGATGGGCCAGAAGGATGTGTTGCCGCCGCCGGTGGAGCAGCTGGAGCCGCTGTCCACCATCATCCAGACGCTCAACGAGCGCTTCGGGACGGACCTGACCGAGAAGGATGCCGTCACTGTGGGGCAGCTCATGGCCGGACTGGCCGCGAACGAGGCGCTGGCCTCCAGCGTGCAGGTCAACACGCCGGAGAACGCCCGACTGACGTTCGAGCACGTGGTCAACGACATGCTCCAGTCGACCATCGACTCCAACTTCAAGTTCTACAAGCGCATCTCCGACGACGACGCCTTTGCCCGCTTCTTCATCGGCCGCCTCTTCGAGGAGTACCTCCGGACGCGGGCGGACGAGGGCGGGAGCGGTGCGGTACATACTTGATCATCGAATGCGATCGAGGAGGTGAGATGGCCGAGCGCT
>JBBSMF010000272.1:0-3209 GCA_038233295.1 Candidatus Limnocylindrales bacterium
CGCTGGCCAGGGCGAGGTCGATCATGTCACCCGCCAGCACCTCGTCGGTGAGGTCGAAGCCCCCGACCTCGCGATGGAGCACCTCCAGCACCTCGGGATTCGTCACGTGCGAACCGGAGAAGGCCGACTCCGCCACCCGCACCTGCCGTTCGGCCTCCTCGTGGCCATGCACCCGTGCCGTCAGATCGAAGGCCAGCGCCCGCTGCGCTGCCCTCGTCTCGGGAGCTGCCGCCTGCTCCGCCGCGATGGTCTCGATCTCCTCCCCTCCCAGCAAGGTGAGCCAGCGCAGGTGCTGCACGGCCAGCTCGTCCTCGTCGCCGATCCAGTACTGGTAGAACTCGTAGGAGCTGGTCAGCGTCGGGTCCAGGAAGATCGCCCCACGCTCCGACTTGCCCATCTTTACCCCCGAGCGGGTCAGCAACAGAGGGCTGCACAGCCCGAAGGCGGGCGGCTCGGCGCCTTCCTCGCGGCCCTCGACGCGTCGGATGAGCTCCAGACCGGCCGTGATGTTGCCCCACTGGTCGGCGCCGCCCATCTGGAGCTCCACGCCACGGTCGCGGCGGAGGTGCAGGAAGTCGGCCGCCTGTAACGTCATGTACGAGAACTCCGTGAAGGACATGCCCGCGCCCAGCCGAGCCGTCACCGAGTCCTTGGCCAGCATGTAGGGCACCGGGAAGTGCTTGCCGATCTCCCGCAGGAAGTCGAGCATGGAGTAAGGCGCCAGCCATTCACGGTTGTCCACCATCAGCGGCTCCGTAGGGCCGGGCGAGAAGTCGATGAAGCGCTCCAGTTGCCCGCGGATTGCCGCCGCGTTGGCGGCGATGGTCGCGTCGTCCAGCAGCTTGCGCTCGCTGCTCTTGCCCGACGGATCACCGATCATCCCGGTGGCTCCGCCGATGACGACCACCGGGCGCCCGCCGGCGCGCTGAAGGTGCGTCAGCAGGAAGACCTGGAGCAGGTGCCCCACGTGGAGTGACGTCGCCGAAGCGTCGAAGCCGATATATCCCGCCACTGGCCCACGCGCCAGGCGTGCAGCAAGGCCCGGGCTCTGCTCCGCGATGAGGCCTCGCCCGACGAGCTCAGCCAGGAATCCGGTCGAATCGGTGGTGGGGTCGGTAGGCGTCGTCATACCCCTCCTATGCTAGAGTCCCGGCCGAGATGCAGACCAGCCTCGCACGTCGGCAGGCGCGACGCCTGGACAACGGCCGCCGAGGCAAGGCTGGCGGCCCGCGTCGCATCATCGCCGGCTTGTCGCTCCTCATCTTCGCGACCTTGGCCACCGTGGCCATCGGGGCTTTCCTGGGCGTCGTCGGCGTGTTCGCCGCCTTCAGCCAGGGGCTTCCCCAGGCCAGCGACCTGGAGACCATCCAGTTCGTCGAGGAATCGGTCGTCTACGCCCGTGACGGCGAGACGGAGCTGGCGCGCTTCAGCTCCGGCGAGCGGCGCGAGGTGGTCGACTTCGCTGACTTGCCGCCGGTCCTCATCGACGCCACCACCGCGGTGGAGGACAAGTCCTTCTGGACGAACACCGGCTTCGACCCGCTGGGCATCGTGGCAGCCGGTCTGGACACCATCTCCGGCGACGTCCGCGGCGCCTCCACCATCACCCAGCAGCTGGTGCGCCAAAGGCTGCTACCGGCTGACCTGGTGCAGGACCAGGACCGCCGCGTGGAGCGCAAGATCAAGGAGATCATCCAGTCGATCCGCGTCACGCAGGCCTTCCCCGGCCGCGAGGGCAAGGAGCGGATCGTCACGGCCTACCTGAACCAGAACTTCTACGGCAACAACTCTTACGGCGTGGCGGCGGCTGCCGAGGGCTACTTCGGCAAGGAGCTTTCGGAGCTTTCACTGGGCGAGGCGGCCCTTCTGGCGGCACTCCCACAGTCGCCCTCCAACTACGACCTGGTGCGCAATGCTGTGGAGGACGCCACGGGACGCCTCATCGTCCCGGACGACACGGACATCGTGGAGCGGCGGAACTTCGTGCTCCAGCTCCTGGCCGATTACCCCACGCGACGCGTGCTCACCGGCGACCAGTACTCCAGCGACGACTTCCTGGCGGCTCAGGAAGAAGACGTTGTGCTGATCGATCAGGAGCTGCCGCCGTGGCAGGCACCGCACTTTATCTGGGCCGTGCGCGAGCAGCTCACCGTGGAGCTGTGTGCCGAGGCCGCCACGTGTCCCGAGCTGGAGCGCGGCGGCCTGCGCATCGTGACCACGCTGGACCCGGAGATGCAGGCCAGCGCCGAGAAGTGGGTCAAGGCCACGGCCATCGCGCCGCACCGTGGCCAGGAGTACGCGAACCGCATCGGCGTGGAGACGCAGCCCTGGATGCGCGCGCTGCGCGACAACGAGGTCTTCAACGGCGCGCTGATGGCCATGGACTATCAGACCGGCGAGGTCGTGGCCTACGTGGGCAGCGCCGACTACTACGAGAGCCGCCGCATCAACCCCAGGTTCCAGCCGCAGTTCGACGTGCTGGCCGACGGCTGGCGCCAGCCTGGTTCGGCCTTCAAGCCCTTCACCTACTCCACCGGCCTGAACGATCGAACGCTGACCGCCTCGACGATGCTGATGGACGTGACCACCGACTTCGGGGGCGGCTACATCCCCAAGAACTTCGACCTCCTGGAGCGCGGCCCGCTGCGCCTGCGCCTGGCCCTCCAGCAGTCGCTCAACATCCCGGCCATCAAGGCGCTGGCCATCACCGGCGAAGCCCACGTCTTCGACATGGCCAAGCGGTTCGGCATGGAGTTCCAGCAGAACGACACCCCCACGGCGGGTCTCACCATGGCGCTGGGCACGCTGGAGGTGCATCCCGCTGATCTGACCAACGCGTTCGCCACGCTGGCCAACCGCGGTAGAAGGGTGGAGCGGACGCTCATCCGCACCGTCAGCGACAAGGCCGGTACGGAGCTGGTCCCGCTGCGTGCGCCTCAGGAGGGAGAGGCCGTCATCACGCCCCAAGCTGCGCACATCACGACCGACATCCTGGCCGGCAATACGGATCCTGCCATCAACCCCATCTGGGGCCGCCTGGAGCTGACCGACACCAACGGGCGCCACCGGCCGGCGACCATCAAGACGGGCACGAACAACGACGCCAAGGACCTGACCGCGATGGGCTACCTGGCGGCGCCCGATGAGGCAGGAAGAGCGCGCGGCGAGTACGCCCTGGCGGTGGGCGCCTGGAACGGCAACAGCGACGC
>JBBSMF010000273.1:0-3190 GCA_038233295.1 Candidatus Limnocylindrales bacterium
CAGCCGGGCAGGCGCCGCGGCAGGCGATCACGCAGCCATCCGGCCAGGGGCGTGCCCCAGGCCAGCAAGCCGGCGGTGGCCGCGCACGACAGGCGGAAGCCCACGTCTTCCACGATGGCGGGGTCCACTGCGATCATGCCGAAGGCGGCCAGTCCCAATGCGGCCGCCGCGCTTCCTCGCCTGCCCGACTCTCGGGCGAGGAGACAGATGGCACCCATGACCGCGGCACGGACCACGCTGGGCGAGGCGCCGGCCAGCATGGTGTAGGTCCCGATGGCGACCAGCACCAGGACGCTCCTGCGCCTGCGCGGCAGCCAGCGCAGCAGGGCCACCATGACCGCCCCGACCAGGGCGATGTTCCAGCCACTGATGGCCACGACGTGGCTGAGGCCGGAGGTGGCGAACTCGTCAGCCACGGTGCGGTCCACCTGGTCTCGCAGCCCGATGAGGATGCCCGCGGCGAGCCCCGCCTGCGGTGCGGGCAGCGCTCGAGCCAGGTGCTCCCCGCCGGCTCTGCGCAGGTTCTCCAACTCGGCCAGGGGGCCGGATGATGGCAGGCTCTCCACCGAGCGCGGGCGCACGGTCGCGACGGCCCCGCTGCGGGCCAGGAACTCCCCGAATCCCTCATCCTGTGGAGCGGGCTCCAGTCGTGCCGTGAAGGTGATCCGGTCGGTGGGCACGTATGGCGGGTAACGCGGCAGCCAGCCATAGACGCGCCACGTCGTGCCACTCCCGTCGGAGGCGGCAAGCATGGCTCGTTGCATGCCACCGGCCGTGGACCCGACCGTGAGCACCTCCGCCTGCCACGGCCGTTCATCGAAGGGAGGCGCCTCCGGAGGGCTCGAGTGATCCATGGATGCGCCCAAGGCGAGTCGCGCCAGGATGACGGCGCCACCGATCATCGACGCTCCGACAGCGGCGGAGGGCAGCCTCCTGCCTGGCGGCCGCCGAAGACCGCCGATGACCATGGCGGCGACGGCAAGCAGCAGGCAAGTGGCCAGTCCCGCGACAAGGCCGACTGGGCTCGGCATGAACGGAGCGCAGATCGCGGCGGCGATGCCACCGACAGCCAGCCAACCCGCGCGGGGCATCACCGTCTGCCTCAGCCACCTACCGTGACAAGCTCGCGGATACCCTCGTAGGTCGCCGGTCCCACGACGCTTCGGGTGCGCAGATCCTCCACGCTCGTGAAGGGGGCCGTGTCACGCGCCGCGATGATCGCCGCGGCCGTGACCGGCCCGATCCCGGGCAGCGTGTCGAGCAGCGCACTGTCCGCGAGGTTCAGGTCGATGAGGGCACCTGCTACCGCGTCGGGCGGGGGCACGGTTGGCGTGTCCGTTCCCGGAACCGTGACGCCACCCTGCGTGACCGGGCTGACCGGGACCGGAGCCACGCCACGAGCTGGCACGAGGATCTTGACGCCGTCGGTGAGCGGTTCTGCCAGGTTGAGCGCTGCCGCGGCAGCGACCGCATCGACCTGTGATGAGAAGCCACCCGCGCCGGCGATGGCGTCACCGACCCGCGTGCCGGGTGTCAGGCGCTGCAAGCCCGGAAGCATCACGGCGCCCTCGACATCCACGACGATGTCGGCTGCAGGGGAGGCGGCCGGCGGCGCCGCTGGCGACACCGTGATGGCCGCTCCTGCGAGCGCCTCCGGTCCCGTGCTGGGTCCCACCATGGGAACCTCCGAGCCGCCGATGACCACCTCCGCCGGCTGGGATGCCCAAGCGACGGCAGCCACGCCCAGCAGGCGACGGCGCCCGCCAGGAGCAGGACGAAGGCCGCGATGCGGTAGCCGGCGGCTACGCCATCCTTGCGCGGAGCTGATCCTTGAGCCACCGCCGTCTCGACGGAGCGTGGGGCGCCGGTCGGGTGCTCGCCAAAGGTCCGCCACTCGGCTGGAAGGGGGTCCATGGTGTGACTCCAGGAGCGGGCGGGGAGCGGCGGAGCTGGGAGCGGCGGTCGACGGCGGAGAGGCGGACGGCGGCGGAGAGACGAGCGGGCGCGACCGACGCGCCATGGCAGTGGGGAACGTCCGCCGAGGCCCGGGGCACTTCGGACGTTTCGGCGGACGTTGGCGAGAAGGTTAGGTATTGGCCCTTATCTGGGGCTTATCCACGAACCCCCTCGGGCGATCACCCGTGCGCTTCCACCATGACGCGGACCTCGGTCGCCAGCCGGGTCATCGATTCCTGATCGTAGGGCGATGGAAAGCCACAGATGAAATGCCGGTAGCCGATCTCCAGGAAGGGCGCCAGCTGCTCGGCCACGTCCTCCGGCGTCCCGACCGGCTGGTCCTTCCAGGCGTCGGCCCTGCCGTTGCGCTCCGCGATCTGGCGTTGGACCCGTTCTGCTTCCTGACGGGAGTCGCGGATCACCACGGTGCCCATGCCCACGGTCCGCTCGATCTCGGCCTCGTCACGGCCCACCGACTCACAGTGCTCACGCAAGATCTGGTCCTTGCGCCGGACATTCTCCAGCCCGCCGCCCACGTTGCAGGCGTCGCCGTAGCGAGCCACCAGCCGGAGCGTCACCTTCTCGCCGCCGCCGCCGATGAGGATGGGCAGCCGGGACTGAAGAGGGGGTGGGTCGTTGCGCACTGCCTTCGCGGTATATCGAGGCCCTTCCGCGGTAGGCTCCTCACCGTGAAGCATCCCCCGCATGATGGGCAGCGCCTCGGCCAGCCAACGCAGCCGCTCGGGCGGTCCCGATCCGTACTCGATGCCGTACGCCTCGTGCTCGGTCTCGAACCACGCTGCGCCGATGCCCAGCACGGCGCGGCCGCCGCTGATGTGGTCGAGGGTGGTGACCATCTTGGCCACCAGCGCCGGGTTCCGAAAGGTGTTGGCACCGACCATCAGACCGAGGGTCGCGTGCTCTGTGGCCATGGCCACGGCGGCCATCGCCAGGTAGCCCTCGAGGATAGGCCCATCATCGGAACCGACGATGGGGTAGAGATGGTCCCAGGTCCAGATGGAGTCGTAGCCCAGCGAGTCGGCACGCTGTTGGGCAGCCAGGAAGGCCGGCCAGTCGGTGTACTGGTTCCAGCAGTTGGCGCCGAGCTTGATGGTCTGAGGCATCGTCATCTCCGTGCTTGGTTCGGGCTGGGAGAGCCTAGCCCAAGCGCGGTACGGAACGAGAAAAGGCCCGCTTCGGTCGAAGCGGGCCTGGTAGGTGCGGTCGGATCAGC
>JBBSMF010000274.1:0-3189 GCA_038233295.1 Candidatus Limnocylindrales bacterium
CGTGATCACCGAGGCGATGCTGCGCTACTTCATCAAGAAGGCCGGCCGCTCCTTCACCAAGCCGGACGTGATGATCAGCGTGCCCTCGGGTGTCACCAGCGTGGAGAAGCGTGCCGTGCGCGACGCGGCGCTGAAGGCGGGTGCCCGGGAGGCCTATCTTATCGAGGAGCCCCTGGCGGCGGCCATCGGGGCCAACGTGCCCATCAGCGGGCCGTCGGGCAATCTCATCATCGATATCGGCGGCGGCACCAGCGAGATCGCGGTCATCGCGCTGGGTGGCATCGTGGTCTCGCGCTCGCTGCGCGTGGGCGGTAACCGCTTCGATGAGGCCATCGGCTCATACATCCGCAAGAAGTACAACCTGATGGTCGGTGAGCGGACCGCGGAGGAGGTCAAGATCGCCATCGGCACGGCGCTGCCCCTGGATCGGGAGCTGCATATGGAGGTTCGCGGCCGGGACCTGATCGCCGGCCTGCCGCGCACCATCCCGTTCACCAGCTCGGAGGTGATGGAGGCGCTGGAGCAGCCGCTCCAGCAGATCGTGGGCAGTGTGCGAGCGGTGCTGGAGGAGACGCCCCCCGAGCTCTCCAGCGACATCATCGACAAGGGCATGGTCATGTCCGGCGGCGGCGCCCTGCTGCGCAACATCGACAAGCTGCTCACCCAGGTGACCGGCGTGCCCTGTCACGTGGCGGAGAACTCGCTCGACTGCGTGGCGCTGGGGACCGGCCTGGCCCTGGAACACTTCGACTTCTTCAAGAAGTCGCTCGTCCAGCGCGTCTGACACCCGTGACGGCGGCGCTCCCGGAGAGACGGTCCTTCGCTGACCTGCACGTCCACAGCGTTGCCTCCTTCGACTCGCTGAGCCGGCCGGCCGACCTGGTCCGAGCGGCCGTCAGGCGCGGCCTGACGCACCTGGCCATCACCGACCATGAGCGCCTGGACGGCGCCCTACTCGCACGCGATCTGGCGCCGGCGGAGCTGCGGGTCATCGTGGGTGAGGAGATCCGCACGACCGGTGGCGACATCATCGGGCTGTACCTTGAGCGGGTCGTGCCCGGCGGCCTGTCCGTGGCGGAGGCCGTGTCCGCCATCCGCGCGCAGGGCGGCCTGGTCGGGCTGCCCCATCCCTTCGACCGTTTCCGCTCGTCCGGTGGTTCGCGTGCCGGCGTCGCAGAAGAGGCCCTGCGAGAGCTGGCCGGTCAGGTCGACTTCGTGGAGGCTCACAACGGACGGGCCATCGGCGGGGGGAACGCCCGGGCGGCCGCCTTCGCGGCGCAGCACGGCCTGCCGGCAGTGGCCGCGTCCGACGCGCACACCGTCCAGGAACTGGGCCTGGCCTACACCATCGTGCCCGGCGATCCAGGCACCGCGGCCGAGATGCGCCAGGCGCTGGTGGGCGCCGGCCTGGTCCTGGGTCGCGCCAGCCTCTACGTTCGGGGCTGGACGCCGTTCGCCAAGGTCGTCCAGCGGATGCGCGGGAACGGCCGTCTGCCACTGGCCGCCCCGAGACCGGGACCGGAGCCCGGAAGGGCACCCTGATGCGCCGCCCACCCGTCGATCCGCCGGACGGTCCGCGGATCGATCCCCCGGAAGAGCCGGTGGTCGATCACCCGCTGGTCAACGAGGAGGGCGCCGAAGCGCCGGCTCCGCTCTCCCAGCGGCTGCGCGACCCCCGGACGATCATCTCCATCGTCCTGCCGCTCATCCTCATCGTGCTCATCGCGGTCACCGTGGGGGAGATCGATCTCGATGTCCTGGTGGGCTCCATCAGCCGAGCTGACCCCTTGCTGCTCCTGCTTGCCCTGGCCGTCTACTACGTGGGTTTCCCGCTCCGCGGTTACCGCTGGGTCCTCGTGTTGCGGGGAGCCGGCATGCGCGTGACCTTGCGGGACTCCACGGAGGTCATCTTCATCGGCTGGCTGGTGAACTGCCTGGTGCCGGCCAAGCTGGGCGACGTCTACCGGGCCTACCTGTTGCGCCTCAACTTCGAAGTCTCGCTCAGCCGCACCTTCGGCACGGTCTTCATCGAACGGGTCTTCGATCTCTTCGCCATCGTCCTGCTGGGCCTGGCGGCCGGCTTCTGGAGCTTCCGTGACGGCATGTCTCCGGAGGTCCGGGTCATCTTCGGTATCGGGCTCGCCTTCGTGGCCGCGCTTGCCATCGGCCTCTTCGTGGTCCGCAACTTCGGAAGGCGGATCATCACCCGGCTGCCACTTCCCAAGCGCGCAGCGGAGTTCTACGACCGGTTCGAGGAGGGGGTCTTCTCCATCGAGGCGCGGCGCATCCCCCTGCTGGCGGCGATCACGGCGCTCATCTGGGCGACCGAGGCGATGCGCCTCTACCTGGTGGTGCTGGCGCTCGGCTTCGACTTCCCGATGGGCATCAGCGGCGCGTTCTTCGTGGCGCTCATCGCCTCGCTGCTGACGGCCATCCCGCTCACGCCCGCCGGGCTGGGCATCGTGGAGGCCGGCGTCGCCAGCATCCTCGTGGGCCTGTACCGGGCCACCGGCGATGAGGCCGCCGCGATCGTGCTCGTCGACCGGGCCATCAGCGTGCTCTCCGTCATAATCCTGGGCAGCATCGTCTATGTGCTCTCGTCCAAGACGCGCGGCCGGCCGCGGATCGGCGACGGGCCGGCGCCGATCGCCGGGGACTAGTTGCCCGATCGCGGGAGGCTAGTTGCGCTTGGGATGCTCGTTGGAGACGGCGCGTAGCACGGGGCCGCTCTGCGGCATCGATAGCCGGCGCATGCGCAGGGAGAGGTAGCAGTCCATCACCTGGCGTACCTGCGGTTCGTTGAGCAGGTCGTCGGCACGAAGGGCGTACTCCACGCGGGCGGTGGGATGGCCGGTGCCAGCCGCGGCCACCATGCCGAAGTAATGCGGTGTGTCGGCTTCATCGCGCAGTTCGCGCAGTCCCTGCGCCAGCTTGGTGGCGGTTCCCAGGGAAGGCGTGCGATCGCCGCGCACCAGCCGGGAGATGGTCGAGTGATCGACGCCGGACTGCTGAGCCAGCTGCCGCTGCGACATCTTCTTGACTTTGAGCTGCGTACGCAGCCATTCGTTGAAGGCTCGCCCGTTCTGGACGCTCATGGGGCTCCCGGAAGGTTGGTCGGGTCGTCACGGGCGAGCTCTGATGCGCACCAGCGGGTCACGGTGAAGGTTCCGTGCCAACGGCATCTTCCGA
>JBBSMF010000275.1:0-3174 GCA_038233295.1 Candidatus Limnocylindrales bacterium
GGCGACCGGTCCATCCTGGCCACTCTGCCATCACCCGCGCGCATCTCGTATCACGGGCAGACGGGGCGCGTCCGGTACCTGGGAGGCCGGGCCGACCGGCCGCTGTTCAGTGCCTCGCGCTTGCGGTCCGTAGCGGCCACGCCGGACCCTGGATGGACCGCTCCCCTCGCGCCCCTGGCCGCCGCCCAGACATTCCTTCGACTGGCCGGTCCGCTCTTCGGGCTGGACGGTCCGCTCGCCGCCTCGCGTGACCTCCAGGTCGACCGCGTCATGTCGGCAGATCGTGGCCGCTCCATCGTGCGCTTCCAGCAGTTGCACCAGGGCGTGGCCGTGCTCGGCGGACAGCTCAACGTGCAGGTGTCCGCCCGCGGCGACATCGTGTCGGTCGCCGGTGAGCTTCTGCCCGCCGGAGATGGGCCTCCCATGATGCTGCTGCTGTCGGGTGAAGCGGCACGCCACCAGGCCCTCCTCCTGGTGGAGCGGGACACCGGCATCGCTCGGAGCCAGCTAGCGGCCCGCGCGCCGCAGCTCTGGATCCACGACCCGCGCATCCTGGGCGGGCCTGGCATCCCGGTCGCGCGGCTGACCTGGCGAGTCGACGTCTCGGCCGACCTGCCCGTTCGTGTCAGCGAGATCGTTCTGGTGGACGCCAGCACCGGCGTCATCACCGAGCGCATGTCGCGGCTGCCGCACGGCCGCACCCGACGGGTCTGCGACTTCCAGAACGTCCGTCGCGAGGAGTTCCAGTGCACCTCGCCCTACCGGCGCGTGGAAGGTCAGGGCGCTACCGGCGTCGGGGAGGTCGATCGCGCCTACCGCTACATGGGGCACGTCTACAAGTACTTCCAGGAGCAGTTCGGACGCAACAGCCTGGACGGTCGGGGCATGCCGCTGGTGGCCACGGTGCGCTATTGCATGCCGAGGTGGTGTCCCATGCGCAACGCCTTCTGGGACTGGGAGAAGGAGCAGGCTAGCTTCGGCGATGGCTGGGCCGCGGCGGACGACCTGGTCGGACACGAGTACACGCACGGTGTCCTGGACCACGGCGCGCGGCTCTTCTTTCACTATCAGTCGGGATCCATCAACGAGTCCTTCGCGGACATCTTCGGCGAGCTCATCGACCTGACCAACGGGCACGGTGACGACCGGTACGGCCAGCGCTGGCTGATCGGTGAGGACCTGCGTGGCACGGGCGTGCTGCGGGACATGCAGAACCCTCGCGCGTACGGCGATCCGGACCGGGTCCGCAGCCCGGCCTACTACACGGGACCGGGCGACGAAGGTGGCGTGCACTCGAACAGCGGCGTGGCCAACAAGGCGGCCACGCTGCTCGCCGACGGGGGATCGTTCAACGGCAGAACGGTGCGAGCCCTGGGGCTGACCAAGACCGCGGCGATCTTCTACGAGACCATGATCAACGGACTCACCTCGGCGAGCGACTTCAAGGACCTCTTCGACGCCCTGCAGCAGTCCTGTCTGGATCTCAACGGCGTCAAGGGCATCACCTACGCTGACTGCGAGTCGGTGAAGGCTGCCGTGTGGGCCACGGAGATGAACAAGCAACCGCCCGGCGCCGTGCCCAGCAAGGCGCGCACATGCGGCAGGCAGCGAGATCCGGTGGACATCTTCGTCGATGACATGGAGCAGCCGGAGCTTGGTCGGTGGACGCCCGAGTCGTTCGGTGGCAGCCCCATCACCTGGTACCACCCTCAGAACACCCACCCGCACAGCGACTGGGATGCGACCTGGGCGTCATCGGGGAAGCGGAACCTGTTCGGTGACACGCCCAGGCGGATCACTAGCTCGGCCATGGCCATGACCTCCGGCGTCAGGCTGCCCGAGGGCGGTGCCTTCCTGCGCTTCAAGCATGGCTACGCCTTCGACTACAGCGGCAGCGCCCGCTATGACGGAGGGATCGTGGAGTACAGCGTGGACGGCGACGCCTGGGTCGACGCCCGTGACCGCTTCACGCACGGCACCTATAACGGAACGATCGCCGGCGGTCGCGGCAACCCGCTGGGCAGCCGCCGCGCCTTCACCGCGCGAAGCTACGGATACGGGGCGGCGCGCGTGGACTTCCGGGACCTGGGTCGGCGCAGCATCAGGGTCCGCTTCCGGACCGGCACGGACGATCGGGTAGCCGGTTACGGCTGGTACATCGATGACGTGCGCTTCTACCGTTGCGCACCGTCTTGATCCCCTGCAACCCCCTTGCAACGCCGGACGCAGAGGTCGGCGACGAGCCGTTGCCGAGAGGCCCGTAGCGTCCTGGCACCAACAGCAGGAGGATGGCATCGTGACCGAAGACAAGGGCTTGGATCAGGCTTCTGGCAGTGCCCGCATCGGTACCACCGAACCCGACATGGATGAGCCAGTCGCCACGACCGACGCCACAGAGGCCGGCTGGGTCGACGAAGCGGCAGACACCGGTTCACGCGACCGAGCTGGGAGCACGTCGGTCGCGGCAGAGGCGACGGAGCCGACCGGCGATGAGACGGCACCTGTCGCTCGACCCGCTGACACCCTTAACGATCCGGACGCCTCCGGTGCGGACATCACCACGATGACCGGCGCTGGCTACGGAGCCGGGGCTGGTGTCAGCTCGGCGGGCAGCCTGGGCGCAGAGAGCGGACCGGACGCGCAGACCGATCGTGCCGGGGGAGCCGGCCGGGGCGGCACCAGCGACCTGGCCCCTCCCACGGACATCCGCTAGCGCCGCGACCGCGGGGCTCGACCCGAGCTCCTGCGCAGCTTAGCGTTCCGCGTCACGCGCTCAGGTCCAGAGGGATCGTTCGCTCACTCGTGGCGCACGTCTAGGATGGCCTCCACCTCCGTAGGTGCCGATTGGAAGGCCCAACCTGCGACACCCAGGCGGTGGCACCCCTCGCCCGTCACGCCGATGATGGCCCGGATCGTACCTCCGTCGTTCACCACGCTGACCTCCTGGATCGAGGTCAGGTCTGGGTTCCCGTCGATCTCGGCCGGCAACTGGAAGGGACCCTCGAAGGAGAGCACGACGGCCCGATCGCCCGAACCTGGAGCGGGCAGGCCATAACGCTCGGTCACCTCGCCGATGGGCACGCTCTCGACCGTGACCGTGCCCATACGTGGTGCGTTGGTCCGGCGCCGCTGTAGGACCAGAGCGAGCTGGTCGAAGCCGTTGCGCGCGACCCA
>JBBSMF010000276.1:0-3146 GCA_038233295.1 Candidatus Limnocylindrales bacterium
CCAGGCGGAACGGTCCGAGGGGAGCACCGTGGCCTCTTCGTACCAGGCCAGCTGGGTCTCGGGCTGGGTCATCCACTGCACGAAGTCCCAAGCCAGATCGGGGTTCTCACTGTCGGCGTAGACCACCAGGTTGCCGCCGCCCACGAACGAGACCCCGGTGTCACCCCCGGGCCCGGCTGGCATCGGCGCGATGGCCCACTTATCCTCGAAACCTTCTCCGCCGGCCTCCGCGATGAGGCCCAGATGCCACGGTCCGGAAAAGAACATAGGGTGTGAGCCCTGCACGAAGGCGGGAGTGATGTCGAAGCCCTCCGGCACTTGGTTCGGCGACAGCCCTTCCTCGAAGAACGAGTCGTAGAACTCGAGTGCCTCGACGGCTTCGGGACTGTTCAGGCTGAACTCGCCATCTGTCATCACGTCGCCGCCGTTGGACCACACGAAGGGCAGGTACTCCTGCCAGTTCATGGTCCCCAGGCTGATGCCCCATTCGGCTCCGCCCTGGTCCTGCATCGCGACGGCCATCGCCTTGAGCTCATCCCAGTCGGCCGGTGGCTCGGTGATGCCGGCCGCCTCGGCGATATCCGTCCGGTAGTACAGGACTCGTGTCTCTACGTACCAGGGCACGCTGTAGGCGGTGCCGTCCGGTGTCACGCCGGTGTTGAACGCCCCTTCGAAGAAGCGCTCGGTGTCGATATCGGCGGCCAGCGGCGCCAGCGCTCCCGTCTCGATGAACTCGCCCATCATGTCGGTGCCCATCTGGCTCACGTCGGGCGTCTGGTTCCCACCGATCGCGGTGAGCAGTCGGTCGCGCGCGATGCCCCAGTCGACCGGCGTCACGTCCACCTGGGCGTCGGGATTCTCCTCCGTATAGCGTTCCACGAAGTCGCCCAGGAGCACGCCTTCGTTGCCCATGGCCCAGGCGGTCAGCTGGCCGGAGGCGCCGCCGGTGCCGGGGCTCCCCGCATCAGGGCTCCCTGCATCGGGACTCCCCGCATCGGGCGAGGCGTCTCCACCAGGAGAGGACTGACCGCCCTGGTTGGTGCCACACGCCGCGGCGATCAGCGACACGCTGAGCACGAGCCCGAGCCAGCGAGCTGGTCGCGTCGACTCGGTGATCATTTCTGGCAACCTCATCAGGATCTCCTTCTACACCTCGAACCCTTGGGCTCGACTGCGTGGTGCCACCTTCTCGCTGGCCCCGAGCGGGGCAGGATGGTCAGGCCTTTTGGTGTCTTTGTCCGGGGCCTCGGCGGAAGAGCTTTCACAGCCACAGCTCAGGCGGATCATCAGCTCGGTGGGCAGCATCTCGTGCCGCGGCTCGACGCGGCCACCGTGCACTCGTTCCTGCATCAGGCGGGATGCGAGTGCTCCCAGCTCTCGCAGCGGCTGCCGGACCGTGGTGAGGGTGGGTGAGATGTAGCGCGCGATGGCGATGTCGTCCCAGCCGGTCACGGCCACGTCATCCGGGATGCGCAGGCCCCGCTCCTGGCAGGCGCCGTACGTGCCCAGGGCGATCTCGTCATTGGCGCACACCAGGGCCGTCGGCCGCGTTGCTCCGTCGAGGAGCTCTGAGGCGGCGGCGTACCCTTCGTGCTCCCGGAAGCTGCTCCTCAGCGTCCAGGGCGCGGCGGCCATCCCGGCACGTAGCAGTGCCGCCCGGAACCCCGCCCACCGCTCGCCGGCATCGGGCGACGAATCAGGATCGCCGATGAACGCCAGCCGACGATGGCCGTGCCCGATGAGATGGCTCGTCAGCGTCGCGGCGGCCAGGAGGTTCTCGGTCCTGGCGGTGTCCGCTCCGCCCGCCGGCGGGCGAGCAAGGAGCACGATGGGCAGGCCGCCATCAGCCAGCGCCGTCACGACCTCATCGGAGACCGTACGGCCCATGATGACCAGCCCGTCGACGCGGCCAGCCAGCTCGCGCACAAGGTCGTCGGCATGCTCTCGTCCATGGGTGCCCAGGATGAGGACGCTCTGTCCGGCCGTGGCCGCCTGGTCCTCGTATCCGAGGATGACCTCCGAGTAGTACGGCCCGGTCAGATCCGGAAACACGATGCCACTGGCTCCGTGCGTGCCCTTCGCGAGGGACCGACCAAGACGGCTGGGCTGGTAGCCGAGGTCCGCGATAGCCTGCAGGACTCGGCCGCGAGTCTCCTCTGCGACGAGTGCGCCATTCGTGGAAACGCGCGAGACGGTGGCGATGGACACGCCAGCCTGACGCGCGACCTCATAGATGGTGGGCATCGGCCGACGGCGCCCTGGTCGGGTGCGAAGCGGCGGGGTCTGCTTCGGAAGGCTCATATGCAAGCGGCTACTGTAAGCGCTTACAGCACCCTGTCAAGAGCTCATCTTGAGTGCCCGGACCTCCGTGCCCGAGGCGGTCGGTCCCTTCTCAGCCTTCCGCGAGGGCGGGAGTGACCGCTCCGGAGCGCACCGCGGCGGTAGGCGCCTTGCCCTTCGGCCAGTAGAGCTCCTTCTTGATCTGCTCCTCGGGGAAGCCGCGTCCCAGCAGGGTCTCGTCCACAGCGATGATCATGTCCGGGTTGCCGCAGATGTAGGCGATCGAGTTCTGGGGCGTGAGAGCGAGCTCTCCATAGACGTCGTTGATGATGGTCTCGACCCGACCTGTCCGGCCGTCCCAACCCTCGTTGAGCGGGTCGGCGACGCGCGAAATGGACGGGATGTAGGTGAGGGGATACCCTCCCGACCGCTGCCAATCCTCCAGGAGCTCGCGATAGCCCAGGTCGTCGGCGTAGCTCACGCCGTGGAGGATGACCGCCGGCCGCGGCGTCCCGTCCTGGCGCAGCGTCTCCATCATGGCGATGAATGGCGCGATGCCGGTCCCGGTGCTGATGAAGACATGCGTGCGGTCGTCGTCCGGCTCCAGCACGAACTTGCCTTTGGGGCCCTTCATGCTCATGCCCTGACCGATCTCCGCCCGCCACAGCAGGGGGGTGAAGAGGCCGCCGTCCACCAGCCGCACATAGAACTCGTAGCCGTCGGCCGCCTGGTGCGGGGAGGAGGCCACGGAGTACGGTCGCTGCACCAGCTTGCCGTTTGATTCCACGCCGATGGTCAGGTACTGGCCGGGTTCGAAATGGACCGGCTCGTCCGTGTAGGCGACCCAAAAGAAGGCCAGCGTCTCG
>JBBSMF010000277.1:0-3146 GCA_038233295.1 Candidatus Limnocylindrales bacterium
CACGAGCGGCGACTCACCCATCGTGCGTGCCCTCATCGAGGCCGCCGAGCAGGGCAAGCAGGTCGTGGTCATGGTGGAGATCAAGGCCCGCTTCGATGAGCGCGCCAACATCGTCTGGGCGCGCGCGCTGGAGCGTGCCGGGGCGCACGTGGCGTACGGGCTGGTGGGCCTCAAGACGCACTGCAAGCTGGCGCTGGTGGTGCGGCGCGAGGGACGTGGGCTGCGGCGCTATGTCCACATCGGGACGGGCAACTACAACCCCAAGACGGCGCGCATCTACGTCGACCTGGGACTGCTCAGCGATGATCCGGAGCTCGCTTCGGACGTGACGGACCTGTTCAACGTGCTGACCGGCGTCGCCCGACAGCGCTCGTACCGGAAGCTCCTGGTGGCGCCCATGGCGATGCGTGATGAGCTTCTGCGCCTCGTCGACGAGGAGATCGTCCACCAGGGCGAGACCGGCGACGGGCGGATCATCATCAAGGCCAACGCGATCGTGGACCCGACGACCATCGCCGCCCTCTATCGGGCCTCGCAGGCCGGCGTGCCCATCGACCTCATCGTGCGTGGCATGTGCTCGCTCCAACCGGGAATCGACGGTTGGAGTGAGACGATCCGGGTGCGCTCGGTGGTGGGCCGCTTCCTGGAGCACTCGCGCATCTTCTGGTTCGGCAGCGGGTCGCGGGAACGCGTCCTCATCGGCTCTGCCGACCTCATGGAACGCAACCTTGACCGCCGCATCGAGGCCCTGGCGCCGGTGGAGGATGCGCTGCTCAAGGAACGCCTGGGCGAGATCATCCGCATCATGCTGGCTGACGACCGGCGCGCCTGGCAGCTCTGCCCGGACGGCGAGTGGCGGCGCGTGGAGGAGCTGCTCGGCGAAGGTGCCACCGGCCTGGACACCTTCGAGACGCTGATGGGCACGACAAGGGCCTCGCTCGAGTCCGATGGGTGAGCGAAGAGGTGGAGCTGAAGTACGCGGTCGCCGACCCTGACACGCTCCGGGCACGGCTGGATGAGGGGCTTCTCGATGCCGTGGCCCGTTTCGGCGACGAGCCGTGGCGCATCGTAGAGATCGAGGATCGCTACATAGACACCGCCGGCGGCTCCCTGGAGGCAGCCGGCTACGGCGCGCGGCTGCGACGGATCGACGGGGTGCGACTGGTGACGGTCAAGTCCCTGGCTCGCGGCGAGAGTGGTGGCGGAGACCCCGAGGCACTGCACCGACGGCTGGAGCTGGAGGCTCCGGCCTCGGCGCGTCTCGATCCGAGCAGCTGGCCGGAAAGCGAGGCGCGCGAGCGGGTCGAGGGTCTGGCCGATGGTGAGCGTCTGCGGACCCGTTTCACGGTGGCGCAGCGCCGCCTGGAACGTGAGCTGGTCGCCCATGACGGCCGGGCGACGCTCAGCGTGGATACCGCGGAGGTGCGCCGGCGTGGCCGGCCACTGGGCGCCTTCACGACGCTGGAGGTCGAGGCTGCTGACGGTTCGGAACAGCTGCTCTCTCGACTGGCCGGCCCGCTGGAGGCGAGCGGGCTGGTCAGCGCCGAGCCGCGGTCCAAGGAACGCATCGCCCAGGAGCTGGTCGGGGCTGTCCTGGCGGCTGCTGCGGCCGCAGCCGCACCCACGCGGACACGCCCGGCGGTGCCCAAGCAGGCCGGCGTCAAGATCGACGATCCACTGGCCGAGGCCGGGCGCAAGGTGCTCGGCCTGCACCTCGCGCGCATGCTCGCCGTGGAGGACGGTTCACGGTCGGGTGAGGATCCGGAGCACGTCCACAAGATGCGCGTGGCCACGCGCCGGATGCGCGCCGCCTGGCGGGTCTTCGATGGCTCGTACCGGCCCAAGGCCCAGAAGCGCTACGTGAAGGAGCTGCGCACGGTCGCCTCGGCCCTGGGCGGCGTGCGCGATATGGACGTGCAGCTCGAGGACCTGGCGCGCTATGCCAAGGGGCTGGACGGCGATGCAGCGGCCGACCTGGAGCCACTGGCGGATGCGTGGCGGAGCCGCCGCGATCAGGCTCGGCAGGACCTCCTTACGCTGCTGGACTCCAAGGCTTATCGGCGCTTCGTTGACGACTACCTGACCTTCGTCTCGACCCCGGGCGCCGATGCTGAGGACTCGGACGGGTCTCGCCCGATGCGCGTGCGCGACACCGCGGCGGGGCGCATCTGGCGGGCCTATGAGGGCGTCCGCGGGCACGAGGCGGGGCTGCCCTGGGCGGACGTGCCGGCACTCCATGCGCTGCGCATCGACGGCAAGCGGCTGCGCTACACGCTGGAATGCTTCCGCGAAGTGCTGCCCGCTCGCCAGACCGACGAGCTGCTGGCCACGGTCACGCGCATGCAGGACCACCTGGGCCTGCTCAACGATGCTGACGTGGCAGCCACCGCCACGCGCCAGTGGCTGATGACTTCTGCCTCCGGGCTCGCACCGGCCGCCCGAGAAGCAGCAGGCGCGTATCTCGTCGCTCGGGAGGCGGAGAGCCCGCGATTGCGCCGCACGTTCCCTGTCGTCTGGCGTCGCCTGGCCGGGCCGGCCTTCCGCCGACGGCTGGCGCTGGCAGTCAGCGCCCTATGAGCGCTCAGCGCCCCGTGAGCGGCGGGCGCGGCCCAGACACCCAGCGCCTGCCCAGCTGGTTCGACCGACTCGACCGACCGGTGACCGGGACCATGGCCCGTTTCGGGGTGCCCTTCCTGCGCGTCTCCCTGGGCCTGATCTTCTTCTGGTTCGGGGTGCTCAAGTTCTTCCCCGGTCTGAGCCCGGCCGACCAGCTCGCCTCAACGACCATCACGACCCTCAGCCTGGGCATCGTGCCGGGCGATGTGGCGGTGTTCATCCTGGCTGTGTGGGAGTGCGCCATCGGCCTCGGCCTGATCTTCGGCGTGTTCCTCCGCGCCACGCTGCTGCTTCTCTTCCTCCAGATGCTAGGCACCTTCACGCCGCTGCTGCTCTTCCCGGGCGAGACGTTCACCAGGTTTCCGTTCGCGCCCACGCTGGAAGGTCAGTACATCATCAAGAACCTGGTGCTCATCGCGGCCGGCATCATCATCGGCTCCACGGTCCGAGGCGGGCGCGTGGAGCCGGAACCCGGAGAGGGCGTCGAGGCCTTAACGGAGCGTTAACCGGCGGGCAACGCCCCGTTCACC
>JBBSMF010000278.1:0-3144 GCA_038233295.1 Candidatus Limnocylindrales bacterium
GGACGGTGACCCTCACGGGAGCGGCGGGCGCGGGCGCCTTCGTGGACCTGGAGCTGCGTTTCCCCTCGGACACGCCATCCGTGACGATCGATGGGTTCCGCTTCCAGGGCACAGCCTTCGCAGACTACAACGGCTTCACGGCCGAGGTGGAGGCCTCCGATGCTGGCAGCCTGGCAGTGGACGCCACGTGGAGCGGCGGCTCGGCTCCATATCTTCTGCGCTTCACCGATGCGGCCACCACGCTGGACGAATCGACCGGGAACGGCACGGAGGTCACGGACAACGTCGTGCTGAGCTCGGGCGGTCGTTACGGGATCAGCCTCGGCAACCAGCAGGAGTTCGCGGAGCAGGACTACACGCTCCGTGCCACGGTGTCCTGGCCCTAGCGTCCACCCGGCAGCTCCCCGCGAGCAGCCAGGCGGTCCAGCCAGAAGAGCCCCACCAGCGACTTGGCATCATCGATGAGCCCCTCCTCGGCCATCTCCACGGCGCGTCGCCAGGGGATCCTGACCAGGTCGAGCCGCTCGTCCTCGGCCGGGCCGGCGTAGTCCGCCAAGGGCGTCAGGCCGGTCGCCAGGTACAGGTGCATCTCCTCCGTGGCGAAGCCCGGTGCGGTGAAGAAGCGGGCCAGGTGGCGCCAGTCGCGAGCCGAGTAGCCGGTCTCCTCGCCCAGCTCGCGCGGAGCCGCCCGGTCAGGCTCTTCGATGGAGCCGTCCTCCGTGCGATCGAGCGTGCCGGCCGGTAGCTCCAGGCAGATCTGGCCCACGGCGGTCCGGAACTGCCGCACGAGCAGCACGTCCCCGTCCACCAGCGCGATGATCGCCACGGCGCCGGGATGGATCACCAGCTCGCGGCGATGACGCTGGCCGCCGGCGTCCTCCACGGTATCGACGCGGAACGTGAGGTAGTCGCCCTCCAGCACGACTTGCCGCTCTACGGTCCGTTCGATCAGATGCTCGTCTGCCATCGATCGAGTATGGCAGCGGGCGGCGACGCGATCGGGGCATATGCCTCATGGCGGCCGGTCGTAGTACGACCAGACCATAGAGCCCCGGGTGCCCCACCACCTAGGATCCTCTTACCGGGACCGACCTGGCCCCTCGCCTCACAAGCCCACTGGAGATCCCCATGACCCGCCTGACCGCCATCGCCTTCCGACTCGTCGTTCTGTCTTCGTTCGTCCTGACTCTCGCAGCCCCGTTCCGCTGGAACATGTAGTCCCTGGCACCTCCCAGCCACCAGAACGGCGTGCCGCCCGCGCGCCGTTCTGCTGTGAGTAGACTCGTCCGCCTCTTCCACGAACGGTGACCTGACCGACCATGCTGTTGCTCTACTTCCTCCTCGCCGGTGTCGGCATCGGGCTGGCGCGCGGCGGCCGCCTTTCGGATCTGGCTCAGACGCGCTTCCGCTGGTGGCCCGTGGCGCTGGCCGGACTGGCCTTTCAGGTGCTGCTCTTCAGCGAGCCGCTGGGCTCGCAGGTGGGAGCTGCCGGACCGGCCCTCTACGTCGCTTCGACGCTGGCCGTGCTGGCGGCTCTGGCGCGCAACCTCACGCTACCCGGGTTCGCGCTCATCGCCGCGGGCGCCACGCTGAACCTGGTGGCCATCATCGCCAACGGCGGCCAGATGCCGGCTGACCCGGCCGCCGTGATGGCGCTGCTGGGTGAGGCTCGCCTCCCGACGGATATCTTCAGCAACTCGACGGTGGCAGGGTCGAGCGCCGCCTTCGCCTTTTTGGGCGACACCATGGTGCTGCCCCGACCGATGCCCTTCGCCAACGTCTTCTCCATCGGTGATGTGCTGATCGGAGGCGGTGCGGTCGTCTTCCTGGTGCGCACCATGCGCCGCCGCCCAGCCCCCTCCCGCTGGTGGAGCAGGGCGGCGCCTGAAGCGTCCTCCGCTGGCTGAGTCGATGGGGTACGGTTGGCACCAGGAGGTGCCGGCGCCATGCCCCAGATGGATCTCATCGGCTGGATCGTGGTCGGACTCGTGGCCGGTGCGCTATCCGGCGTCGTCTTCGGCGATCGCACCGCGCGCGGCTGCCTGCCCAACCTACTGATCGGCGTGCTGGGCGGTGTCGTGGGCGGATACCTGGCCCGCGAGTTCTTCGACGTGAATCAGACCGTGGGCTTCCTGGCCGCGGTCGCCGTCGCGTTCATCGGAGCCGTGATCGTGCGCTTCCTCCTGGCGCTCGTCGCGCCGACCGGTAGGCGCTGAGACTTTCACTGCGGATCGGCGTCGTCTCGGACACCCATCTGCCTCGCTTCGGGCAGCGGCTGCCGGATGCGCTCGTAGAAGGTCTGCGCAGCGCGAGAGTCGAACGCATCCTCCATCTGGGCGATTGGACCCAGCCCTTCGTGCTGGACCTCCTGTCTGAAGTAGCGCCGACCGACGGCATCGCCGGCAACAATGACCCGCCCGAGCTTGTGGCGCTGCTGGGGCGGCGCAAGGTCGTGGAGATCGGCGGAGCACGCCTGGGGCTCACCCACGGTGATCTGGGACCGGGGCGGACCACGCCACAGCGAGCGTTGCGCACATTCGCCGATGAGCCCGACATGGCAGCAGTCCTCTTCGGCCACAGCCACATCCCACTGCTGGAGAGGCTGCCCAAAGGTGGTTGGCTGATGAATCCGGGCTCGCCGACCGATCGGCGCCGCCAGCAGCACTACTCCTGGGGGCTGGTCACGATCCTGGAGGGGACCATCGCCGATGTCCGGATCAACCTCTTCGGCAGGGCGACCGACGTACGCCATCCAGTCAAGGCATCCAGCACGTATGGAATGTCGCATCGCCCACGACAAGCAGGAGGAGTCCAACTTGACGAGAAGCGCATCCGAGATCATGAGTGAGTGGCCGGAAGAGGCCCGTGAGGCGGCGCAGCTGGTGATCGACCAGTACGGTGAGCCGGCCGAGACGACCGATTCGGAGCTCGTCTGGCACCGCGTCGGGCCGTGGAAGCGGGTCGTCGCTCAGAAGGCCTTCTGGGCGCACGAGTTCCCGGCTCCTCACACCGACTCGGTGGAGACCTTCATCGACTACAGGGTGCCGCCTGAGATGTTCAGCCCGCTGGCCAGGTTCGACGGCAGCGTGATGGTCGAGCGCACGACGGGCGAGGTCTCCGCGCGCTGCCACGATGAGCAGGCGA
>JBBSMF010000279.1:0-3141 GCA_038233295.1 Candidatus Limnocylindrales bacterium
GTGGTCGATCACCCTGCCGCTGCTCAGGCCGGCGCTCATCGCCGGCGCGGTGCTCGTCTTCGTGACGTCCGTGAACGCCTTCGGCGTACCAGCGGTGCTGGGCATCCCGGCCGGATACGGGACCGTGACCACGCGCATCTATCAGGACCTGGCCTTCTCCGCGGACCAGGCGGCCTTCAGCCGGGTCATCGCGCTGGCCTGCATCCTGGTCGTCCTGGCAGTGGCTGCCACGGGAGTCGCTGCGCTGGTGGGTGGGCGGGCCGCGATACGGACCGGCGGCCCGGCGGGCTCCGAAGTACCGGCCTTCGGTCGCAGCCGTCTGCCGCTCGTGCTGCTGGGCCTGTACCTGGTATTGACCAGCCTGGTTCCGCTCATCGCGCTGGTGCTGACCGCTCTGACGCGTGCCGTCGGGCTGCCGCCCGTGCCGGCCAACTGGACGATGGACAACTTCGGCAGGGCTATCGACGGGCGCACCCTTTCCGCACTGGGGAACAGCCTTCTCCTGGCGGGAGTGGCGGCCACGCTGGCCGTGCTGCTGGGCGCTCTGGTGCTGGTCCTGGCACGCCGGCGCGGGTCAGCGGTGGTGCCTGCCATCGCCACGGTCACGTTCGCCGTGCCGGGCTCCACGCTGGCCGTGGCCATCCTACTGGCGTACGGCGGCTGGCTGAGGGACACGCTGCTGCTGATCCTGGTGGCCTACCTGGCCAAGCTGTGGGTGCTGGGCCTCCGGCCACTGGCGAGCTCGGCCGACCGCCTGCCACCGGACCTTCTCTTCGCGGCCCGAGCGAGCGGTGCCGGACCGCTGTCCGCCTTCCTGACCGTGGTCCTGCCCATCTTCCGGCCGGTGGCAGTGGCTGCGTGGCTGCTCGTCTTCATCTTTGCCCTGCATGAGCTCACCATGTCCAGCCTGCTGTACGGACCGGGCAGCGCCACGCTGGCGGTGGCGGTCCTCAACCTTCAGCAACTGGGCGACCCAACGGTGACCGCGGCGCTGGCCGTCCTGCTCACCGCGCTCGTGCTTGCGGCCGCACTGCCCGTGCTCCTTTTCCGCCGCTCCGTGCTGGAGGTGGGACGGGCTTGAGCGGACTCGTGACCGCACTCGACTGCCGCGGCGTGACGCTGGCCTATGGTCAGCTGACGGTGGTGCACGACCTCACCCTGGCGGTCGCCGCTGGGGAGACCGTGGCGCTGCTGGGACCTTCAGGATCGGGCAAGAGCTCTCTGCTGTACGCCGTCGCGGGATTCCTTCGGCCGCAGGCAGGCGAGATCGCCATCGCTGGTCGCGTCGTGAGCTCGCGCCGGGAATGGGTGCCGCCCGAGCGCCGGTCGATCGGGATGGTCTTCCAGAGCTACGCGCTCTGGCCGCACATGACGGCACTGGAGACCGTCGTCTATCCGCTGCGCCGGAGCGGGGTCCCGGCGCCCGAGGCTCGACGAAGGGCTCAAGGCTTGCTGGAGGCCGTGGGTATCGGCCGGCTGGCTGGCCGGCGGCCGGCGGAGCTGTCCGGCGGTGAGCAGCAGCGCGTGGGACTGTGCCGTGCGCTGGCGCGCGACCCCGACCTGTACCTCTTCGACGAGCCCACGGCCCATCTCGACAGTGCGCTCAGGGCCGACCTTCAGAGGCAGCTAGCCAGCCAGCGCGAGGGATCACGTGCGGCGGCGCTGTACGCCACGCACGACGTGGCCGAGGCGCTGGCCGTGGCGGACAGGGTGGCGCTGCTGCGTGATGGCCGGATCGTGCAGGTCGGGCGGCCGGCGGAGATCTACGAGCGACCGGTGGACTTGTGGGGGGCCAGGCTGACCGGACCGGCGTCCACGCTGGACGTCTTCGTCGGGGAACTGCGGGACGAGCGGGCCACGATTCGCGTGGGCGACGTCAGCACGGAGGTCGTCATCGATGGACCGGCGCAGGGCGATGGGCCGGGCTCGCTGCTCCCGGACGGCCGCCGCAGCGTGCTGGTGCGTCCGGGCTGGGCCCGCATCGGCGGGCCGCTGTGGGGGGTCGTAGAGGAGGTTTGGTATCGCGGCGAACATACCGACTACCGACTCCAGACGGCCGCTGGCGATCTGACGGCTCGACAGGCCGGGGCGCCGTCCTGCCGACCTGGCGAGCACGTCGGGTGGAGCCTCGAACGTGTCTGGCTCACCACATCCGATGCTCCGAGCGAGGGTCCCTGATCGACATGCACGGGACCAGTCCTCGCGTCCACCTCGACGGAGGCGTCATGGTATCCCTCCAGTCTGGCCGTGACCTTGTACCGTCCGGGCGGTAGACCGTATCGCGCAAGGTCAAAGCTGCCGTCGGATCTCGACTGGATGGGCGCGATCTCGATGATCGGCGATGGCTCTGTCAGGATGGTTGCGCCTGTCAATGACCGTCCATCGGCGTCGGTCACGGCTCCAGTGACGCGGGCGTGACCAAACGATCCGGCGGGAGGGGCCGATGGATCGTCCTCGTACACTGGTTCATCCGGATCCAGGGTGGCCGTCGCGGCGCAATCCGGCGCAGTGGAGGTGGTCGCGGCCGGTCGAGGGGTGGTGCTTTGGAATGACGTCGGCGATGTTGCGGGGCTCTCTGATAGTGCCGGCAAGTCGGGCCGCGCGACGCTGGCGCAAGTCGCGAGGATCAGCCCTGCCAGTGCCAAGGGGACGGCACCAGTCCTTTGAACCGCCCGTAGCCTAAGTCTGCGCTTCCACGCGGCTCAGTCTCGATTCCAGCCGGCGAGATCGCAAGCCTTGCGCTCCAGCCCGTTAGCTCCCCAACGTCTGTGCGGCCGAGCCCCACACGAGGTGAGCCCCGTCCATACGCTGGAGGGTCTGGTGACCAGCACCTGGAGGGGCTCGTCGTGGGATCTACCTTCCCGGTCATCATCATCCTGCGTGCCGAGCACGCCGAGGTCGGTTCCCTGCTACGCGCCCTGAGCGAGGCGCTGGCCGAGGTCGGACGGACGCTCTGGGCGCAGCTCGTCGGTCACCTCGCGCGCCTGCTGCTCCGCGACGACCTGCCGCGAGTGGGCCGTCCCATGCGAGTCCTCCGTCCGTTGCGAGTCCTCCACCATGCGAGTCCTCCGTCCGTTGCGAGCCCTCCGTCCGTTGCGAGCCCTCCGTCCGTTGCGAGCCCTCCGTCCCATACCACCACTA
>JBBSMF010000280.1:0-3140 GCA_038233295.1 Candidatus Limnocylindrales bacterium
CCCGCCCGCCCCTTCGCCCGATCCCTACCGCCACTTATCATCCGGCGCGATGACCATCAAAGGGCCACGCGCCCCCGAGCCCGTCCCGGCCGGCAGCCCTGCCCAGCGCCCGGTCATGCGTGCACGCGGCGAGTGGGCTCACCGCCAGGCTCTCTGGCTGGCCTTGCTGGGAGCGATCTTCATGGTCGTGACCATGGCCGTCTTGAGCCGCGCACCCGGCTGGGGCTATGACTTCGAGGCCTACTACCTGGCGGCTCTGCGGCTGGCTCGCGGGGACGGCATCTACCAGCCCTGGACACTGGCCGATCCATTCCGGCCCGGCCCCTACGGCCTGTACCTGTATGCCCCGCCACTGGCCGTGGCGTTCCTGCCCTTCACGGCGCTCTCCTTGCCCATCGGCACCATCCTGTGGGTGGGGCTGCGTATCGCGCTGCTGGCCCTGGCCTGCCGTCTGATGCCCGTATCACCCACGGTTCGATGGCGGACCTTCGCGGCGGCCTCCTTCAGCGCGGCCACCATCAGCGACCTTCACCTGGGCAACGTCAGCGTGCTGGTGGCCGTCCTCTCCGTGCTGGTGTGGCGCTGGCTCGATCGGCCCGCCGGCTCGATCGCCCTGGCGGCCTGCATGTCCATCCGCCCGACCATGGGCCTCGTGCTCATCTGGATGCTGCTGCGGCGGGCCTGGCGACCGGTGGTCTGGACCATCGTCGCGGGCCTCGCCGTGATCGGTGCCACCGTGCCCCTCGTCGGAGAGCAGGGGTACCGCGACTTCTTTCGCGTGCTGGGCAATGTCAGTGACGTGACAGGGGTGCCCAACAACCTGGACCTGGGCTCAACGGTGCTGCGCCTCGGGCTCGGGCCGACGATCGCCAGCCTGGCTCTGTACCTGGGCTATGCCGTGGGCATCGGCGCGTTGCTCTTCTCCCTGCGGCGCGATCGGGAGCTGGGCTACGTGGTGACCATCGGCGCGACGATGCTCCTGGCGCCGCTGCTCTGGGACCATTACCTGGCCAGCCTGATCATCCCCGCCGCGTTCCTGGCGGACCGTGGCCGGCCGTGGGGCGTCACCCTCCCGCTGCTGACCTGGCTGCCGCCACCGGTCCTCCCGCTGCTGGTGCTGGCGGCCACGGTGCTGCCCCTGCTGGCGCGTGAGCGGCGGCAGCCGGACGAGCGCGAGGTGCTGCCTTCTGGACCGCGCGACCGGCAGGGCCCGATCCGACGTCAAGCCCGCCGGGCCAGCCCCGTCGCTGCGCTCGCCGCCGGCTAGGGGCGGTTACCTGCGGGCCGGCCGCCATCAGCTTGGCCGGCCACGGCGCCCGCGCGGTCCTGGCGGCCGTGGTCCTGGCACGGCCGATCTCGTCATACGTCGCGCAGTGCGACGTTATGCACGAGAGCGACTCAGTCCAGTGCCGCGCAGCGGGACGGCCCCGCCCGGGACGCTGTCCGAAGGACTCCCTCAACGCTCTCCGCGCCCTGAGGCATCCGACCGGACGCTCGCCAACTGATCCACACTTGGGGCGAAGGCGCACCCGAGCTACATAACGTCGGCCCTGCGCACATATGGGAAGAACGGGCGCGGCTGACGACGAACGGCCAGACGCATCGCGCACAGGCCTAGGAAATGATCGGCTCCCAGCGAACCCGGTCGCCTCGTTCCAGTCCAGCCGCCTTGAGCGTGCCGGCCGGCAGCTCCACTACCCCTGAAGCACCACGCACGGGCAGCACCAGCCCGCGCCAGGGGGGCAGACGATGGTGCAGCGCCACCACAGTGCGCAGTCCCTGCGCGTCCGCCTCGGCCAGGAACAGCGCGTCGATGGGAAAGCGCATGAACAGCATGTGGATGCTGGCACTTGGCAGGTAGAGACCTTCCCCGGCGGCCAGGGATGCGCGGCCCATGAGACCCCGGAATCTGCCCCAGAAGGAAGTCGCCATCCCGACGTGGGACGCCACCGCGACGCCACGCGACGTAGCGACCAGCCACGGCGTCCCGGACTCCACGCTCAAAGGCCGCTTCCGCCCAGGCTGACCATGATCATGATCATGGCCGGGCCCAGGATGACGATGAACATGGAAGGGAAGATGCAGCCCACCAGCGGGAAGAGCATCTTGATGGGCGCCTTGGCCGCCTGCTCCTCCGCCCGCTGACGGCGCTCGATGCGGAGCTGCTCGGACTGGACCTGGAGCACCTTGCTGATGGAGACGCCCAGTTGCTCAGCCTGGATGATGGCCCCGATGAACGTGCGCAGGGCCCGCACATCGGTGCGCTCCACGACGTCGCGCAGGGCGTCGCGACGCGCCTTGCCCACGCGGATCTCCGCCAGGGCACGGCTGAACTCGTCGGCCAGCGGCCCGGTGGTCTTCTCCACCACCTTGGCCAGGGCGGCGTCGAAGGCGAGGCCGGCCTTGACCGAGATGGTGAGCAGGTCCAGCGTGTCCGGGACGGCTTGCAGGATGGCTTTGCGGCGAGACTTGATGCGGCGGCTGAGCCAGAACTCCGGCGCGAAGAAACCGATGGCACCGGCGCCGACGGACGCGAAGAGTCCCATGGCGATGTTGCCGGCCAATAGTCCCAGCAGCAGGAACGTGACACCGGCCACGCCCAGGGCGACCACGGCTTTCAGGCCCAGGAACTCCGTGGTGCGCAGACCGGCCGGGTTGCCCGCCATCGACAGGCGTTGCTCGGTGCGGCCGGCACGCTTGGAGCCGGTCAGCTTGCGGCCGACACCGGACAGCCTGGTGGCCAGGGGGCGGATGGTGCGCTCGAAGACCGGGCGCTGAAGGTCCAGCTCCTCAAGCGTGCGCGTCTGCATGGACCCCAGTTGCGTGAGACGTGCCCGGACGGGGTCCGGGGCGCGTGAGCCGGCCAACCCGACGAAGACGAGCAGGATGCCGGCGGCGGCCACGATGGCCATGAGCAGGGGCAACATCATGTCCTAGACCTCGATGGTGACGATGCGGCGGATGAAGAAGATGCCCATGGCCATCATCAGCCCGCCGATGCCCAGGACGACCAAGCCGAGGGGCAGGCCGATGAGCTCTGGCGGCTTCGAGAACATGGGCGCCATGAAGCTCGGTGAGATGACGGAGATCGCTACGCCCAGGCCGACGGGCAGGAAGCCCACCACGTAACCGGACATGCG
>JBBSMF010000281.1:0-3130 GCA_038233295.1 Candidatus Limnocylindrales bacterium
CAGTTCACTCGACTCATGGAGGATTTGAACGACACCGATACCGTCTTCGAGGTCCGGCTGGGCAAGGAAGAGAAGGCTGTTACGGTCCGGCAGCGGATCCTGAAGGCAGCGCAGGATACCGGCAAGGAAGTCGCCGTTCGGAAGTCCCCCAACGGTTTCGTGGTGGGATTGATGACGCCGGAACGTCGTTCGACCCGCGGGCGCAAAAAGGCCAGCGCGAGCGCATAGCGTCCTGTCCCCTTGCGCTTAGGTGAGTCCGGGATCAGCCCCAGCGGATCCCCATCGCGTCCAGGTCTTCGGCCGGCGCGACTCACGCGATACGCAGCGGGCGCTGAGGTTCTTCAAGGAGCGGCGCGTGGAGGTCAGTCTGGTCGATGTCGCCGTACGTCCTCCGGCGCCCACGGAGCTGCGACGATTCAGTCAGCGACTGGGTGCGTCGGCGCTGCTTGATGTGGCCGGCCGGGCGTATCGAGACGCGGGACTCGCTTATATGAGCATGGACGAGGCGGACATCATGGACCGATTGATCCGTGAGCCTCTGCTTCTGCGGCTGCCGTTGGTGCGCATGGGCGACCGCGCGTCAGCCGGCGTGGACGAGCCGGTTTGGCGTAGCTGGCTGACCGAGCCCGCCGGTTGATCCTGGCCACGCTGCCGCGTCTGGTGCTGAGATGGTGCCGTACCCTATCCCAGCCATGAGCCATCCTCGTTCTCCGGTCGCGGCGGCCGAGGTCGCATCGGTCCGCCGGCCGGTCGATCAGGCCTCGCTCCTGCCCCCCCGGGTCTTCCATGATCCGGAGGTCTTCACCTACGAGCAGGCAGCCTGGTTCGGACGGTCATGGCTCTGCGTGGGGCGCGAGGAGGACGTCGCCGATCCCGGCCAGTACCTCCTGGCCTCGGTCGCGGGCGAGGGCATCATCGTGGTTCGCGGGCGTGACCGGACGCTGCGCGCTTTCTATAACGTCTGTCGCCACCGCGGCTCGCTGCTCGTCACGGAGCCGGCCGGACGGCAGGTCCGCTTCCAGTGTCCCTACCACGCCTGGACGTACGAGCTCGACGGCCGTCTCCTGCGCGCGAAGCACACCGACGCGCTCATCGACTTCGCCGTGGAGGAGCAGAGCCTGCTGCCGGTCGCGCTGCGAGTCTGGGAGGGCTTCGTCTTCGTCACGCTGGAGCCACACGGGGGCCTCCTCGAGGAGCATCTGGCCGATCTGCCTGGCCACGTGGCTCGCTTCGCCATGGGCGATCTGCGCAGAGCGCGACGCATCGAGTATGAAGTGGGCGCTAACTGGAAGGTCATCGCCGAGAACTATTCGGAGTGCTATCACTGCCCCGGGGTCCATCCCCAGCTCAACCGGCTGACGCCCTATGACCAGGGACGCAACCTGGAGTCGCACGGGCCCTGGGCGGGCGGCTGGATGGAGCTGGCCACGGATGCCGACACGATGTCCACGGACGGCGCGACGCACGGCCGGCCGCCCTTGCCTGGGCTGTCCGCGGACGATGAGCGACGCATCTACTACTTCGTCCTATGGCCCAACCTCCTGCTGAGCCTGCATCCCGATTACGTCATGACCCACCAGGTATGGCCGCTCGACGCGGAACGGTCGCGGGTAGTGTGCGAGTGGCTCTTCCACCCCGAGACGATGGCGCGGCCCGACTTCGACCCCTCGGATGCCATCAGCTTCTGGGACCTGACCAACCGACAGGACTGGCGCGTCTGCGAGCTCCAACAGCAGGGCACCCGCTCGCGCGCGTATGTCCCGGGGCGCTACGCGCTGATGGAGGACATGGTCCACGCCTTCGACCTGATGGTGGCCGACCGCTACGCTGAGGACGGCGTCGTCTCCCGCTTCGGACCGCGTCACGACAAGTGGCGCGCCGCCGTCACGGACCGTCAGACGGGAAAGGCCACCTCGATGGCCTCGCCGCGCACCCGGACCGGGTAGTAGCGCAGGCGTCGAACGCGCGTGGCGGCCCGCGCCCGCGCCTTGTCATCGCTGGGCTCCGGCTTGGGCGCCGCGCCGGGTGGTGTCCACGGTCCGTGGTAGACGCCGCCGGAATCGAGCCCACCGGTGGTCGGGAAGCGGACCGTCTCCCCAGTGCGCAGGTCGAAGCGGCCCTTGTGCAGCGGGCAATCGACCTCGCACCCGTCCAGGCGTCCCACCGAGAGCGGTGCCGCCATGTGCGGGCAACGGTCGTCGGTCACCACCAGCCCATGGTCCGTGTGCGCCAGCAGCAGATCGAGGTCGCCGCGCGTGATCCGCACCATACCCCCGCGCGGTACCTCACCAAGGATGGCCATGGGTTCGAAGGGCGCATCGCTGGTGCCGGGGGCCAGGAGGCCCGCCGGGATGGCCATGATCAGCGGTTCCATCAGGCCGTAAGGGTAGCTGCCCGCTGCGGCATCTCTGCCGGTCCCCGGAGCGGGTGTTCCCGGATGAGGAAGGTGGCCCCGATGGCCGCGATGGTGGCCAGCAACCCCAGCCAGAAGGTCTCGGCAACGGCCAGGGAGAAGGCTTGGTGGACCGCCTCGACCACGGCCGGCAGGAAGGGCTCCACCATGGGACGCAGGGTCTCGGGGACCGCGGCCAGGATGCGAGCGCCCAGGTCACCCACGCCGGCCAGATCGTCCTGGTCGAGGCTCCGGCCGGCGGCCAGCTCGGAGAGGGCCTGTATCCGGTCGGGCGGCACGCCTGCCTCCAACAACCGGCTCTGTAGCTGCAGAGGTGCTTCGGTGCTGAGGGTGGTGCCGAAGATCGTGCCCGCGATGGCCAGCCCGACGGTGCCTCCGACCTGGCGGAAGAAGGTCAGGTTGCTGGTCGCCACGCCCAGGCGTTCGACGGGCACCGCGTTCTGGACCACGATGGTGTACACCGCGAG
The DNA here is from genome assembly GCA_038233295.1 of Candidatus Limnocylindrales bacterium. Taxonomy (GTDB): domain Bacteria; phylum Chloroflexota; class Limnocylindria; order Limnocylindrales; family CSP1-4; genus Palsa-1032. The sequence goes on from JBBSMF010000281.1 coordinate 2,881, forward strand.
GGTCGGCCCGATGCCCACGCCGGTCAGGAACATCCAGGCCCACAGCACGGGCAGCTGCGTATCGGCGCGGAGACCGGTGGTGAGCCACAGCCCCACGGCCAGGAAGACCAGCGCGCCCAGCAGGATGCCCTTGTACCGACCGGTGCGGCTCACCACCGCCCCCGACACCACGGAGCTGAGGATGAGCCCCGCCAGCAGCGGCAGGACCTGGTAGCCGGACTCCGTGGCGCTCGAACCGTTGACCACCTGG
>JBBSMF010000282.1:0-3127 GCA_038233295.1 Candidatus Limnocylindrales bacterium
CGCCAGCCCGAGCAGCGCGCCGATGAGGAGCGCCACGGCCGTGACGGCCACGATCAGGGCCAGCTTGTCCGCCTCCCCGAACAGGGCGACGATAAGCTCCTTGCCGCCGGGCGGCTGGAGATCGATGATCCAGGTGCCTATGGCCACGACCAGGGATGGCGCGCCGGGAAGCGCGCCCGCCAGGAGTTCCTCGGCACCCAGCGCAGCGGCGGCGGCAGCGAGGCCGGCGATGGAGCCGCGAGACTTGTTCATCGATCACCCTGGTGGCACGGACCCCCAGAGGGCCCGATAGCGGTGCGTCCCGCCGGCACATCATCTCACCGCGGCGGCCTCAGCCTTGGCAGCGGCTGGTAGCGTGGGATGCGCCCGCATGTGGATACGCGCTCCGTAGATAAGCGGATCTTTCAGCGGAGAAAGGTGGACCCGCAGGTGTCGCAGACGGTGTAGAGCGCCTTCCGCTCGAGGGCATAGCCGGCCACGTGCAGACGGCCGGAGAAGTCCTCCTTGGGGCAAACCCAGACCCACCAACGCGGCTCGGCGCCATGATCCTCAGGCTCGACGGAGCCGAGCGGTGTGGTCTCGGCGCCGACCTTGTCGCGCAGGCCGTCGAAGCGCCCGAACGCGCCCTCCACCGCGGCGGCACGCTGCGGCTCGGTCTCGCTGGTGTAGGGGTAGCTCTGGCTGACGTTCGAGCTCACGCGGCCTCGGCCTCTCCCTCGGGCGGCCGCCTGCTGCGGGCGGCGTGATGGACGGGGTCAGATGGGTCGGGTGGCCAGTCGCGGAGGTCGTGAGCGCGGCGCGACCGGCCGGTCGTGAGTATACGGCTCACAGGGCCGCAGCAAGTCCTTCCGAACGCGGATCGGCAGCGGCGGCGAAGGTCGGCGGTACCTCCGCCGACTCGGGATCGTGCACGATCTCCACGGCGTGGGCGTGTCCCATCCCCGAGTCGAACGGCTTGCCGTGGATCACCTGGTGGCCGCGGTCACGGAGTCCCTGCTCTACCTCCGCATGGAAGCGTGGCTCCAGCACGGACAAGAGCGGCGGGCCGAGGTGCTGTTCCACGTCCGCCGCCCAGCGCGGGGCAGCGATGGCCGTGGCGATGTCCATTCCGCCGTCCACCACGGCCGACACGAACTGCGCGAAGACCTGCGGCTGGATCTCGCCACCCATCGAGCCGTGTGCTATCCAGGGCGCTCCGTCGCGCAGGAGCATGCCCGGCGTGAGGGTGTGCATCGTCCGCTTGCGCGGCAGGAGCGCGTTGGCATGAGTCGGGTCGAGGCGAAAGAAGGCGCCACGGTTCTGGTAGCTGACGCCTGTCTCAGGGTCGACCAACCCGGAGCCGAAGCCCGCATAGTTGGATTCGATGAGGCTGACCAGGCCGCCCCAGCGGTCGGCCGCGGCGAGGTAGATGGTGCCGCCACCGCGCGGCAGAGTGGTGGCCACCGGCGCCGCGATGCGCTCCGGGTCGATGGCACGCGCCACGTCCTGCGCATGGCCCAGGTCCAGCAGCCACTCCAGCACCCCGCGGCGCATCGAATCGGGATCGGAAAGGTACGCATCGCGGTGCGCGAGGGTCACGCGCGCCGTCTCAAGACCGAGATGGACCCAGCGCGCGTCGGTGCAACCGCTCGCCGTGAACTGCTCCGGCCGCGGGGGATCCAGCGTGCCCAGGATGTTCAGCAGCTCCAGGGCCACCGGCCCGCAGCTGTTGGGTCCGTGGCTCAGCGACGTCACGCCGCGGTACTCCGTGCGGATGGGTTCACTCCAGTCCGAGCGATGCTCGGCGAAGTCGGCGGCACGAAGCGGGGAGCCGGCACTTTCGAGGTACGCCGCCCCGCGATGCGCCAGCCGTCCCGTGTAGGCCGTGTCAGCGCCCTCCTCGGCCAGCACTCGCAGCGTCCCGGCCAAAGCAGGGAGGGTTATGCGTTCGCCAGCCCGCCAGGCCCTCCCGTGCGGCCGGTAAGTCCGTGCCCAATCCCCGTCCGTGCCGAAGGCGCGCCCGGCGGCCTCGACGGCGTTGCTCCAGGCGGTGCTGGCCGCGAAGCCGTCTGCCAGCTCGATGGCCGGCGCCAGCAGCTCCGCCCACTCCAACCGCCCGTACCGTCCGTGCGCGTCACCCCACGACCGGACCGCACCCGGCACCGTGACCGTCCACGGACCGCGCACCGGCATCTCCTGCAACCCCGCCGCATCGGCCGCCTCGATAGAAGCACCGAGCGCGGACCGACCGCTGCCGTTGAGCGCTGCAGCGCTACCCAGCTTCGGATCCCAGATGATCCAGAACGCGTCGCCGCCCAGCCCGCACATGTAGCCCGTCACGACCGCGAGCGCCGCGTTGGTGGCGATGGCGGCGTCCACGGCACTTCCCCCTGCGCGCAAGATGGCCACTCCCGCGCCACTAGCCAAGTGGTGCGGAGAGGCAACGGCACCGTTCGCCCCACGGACCAGCGGCGCCGGAACGAGGGCCGGTTCGCGGGGATCCGTGTCCACTACCTCAGCCGGCCAGGTTGGGGGCGAGCCAGCGCTCGGCTTCGGCCAGTGTCCAGCCCTTGCGACGCGCGTAGTCGGCGACCTGGTCGGGGGTGATGCGCCCCAGGCCGAAGTAGCGCGCGTCGGGGTGCCAGAAGTAGAGGCCGCTCACCGACGAAGCGGGCAGCATGGCCATCGACTCGGTCAGGCTGATGCCCGCCCGCGTCTCCGCGTCCAGCAGGTCGAAGAGCGTGCGCTTCTCCGTGTGGTCGGGCGCGGCGGGGTAGCCGGGGGCGGGCCGGATGCCCTGGTAGGCCTCGGCCACGAGCGCTTCGTTGGACAGCGACTCGTCCGGAGCGTAGCCCCACAGCTCACGGCGGACGCGCTCGTGCATCCACTCCGCGAAGGCCTCCGCCAGCCGATCGGCCAGTGCCGTGATGAGGATGGCGTTGTAGTCGTCGCGCGCCTCCACGAACTCGGCGCGGGCCTCCTCCAGGCCCAGGCCGGCGGTCACCGCGAATGCTCCCACGTGGTCCTCCACGCCCGCGTCCAGCGGCGCCGTGTAGTCCGCCAGAGCCACGTTGGGCCGGCCGTCGGGCTTGGCCATCTGCTGGCGCAGCGTACGGAAGCGGGCCAGCTCGGAGGTCCGCTGGGCATC
>JBBSMF010000283.1:0-3122 GCA_038233295.1 Candidatus Limnocylindrales bacterium
TTCGAAGTCCGAGAGTGCGAGCGACCTGGTGAGCTGCCGGACCCGGTCCGCCCGGAAGTTGCAGACGATCACGGGGTCCCCGTCTCGGAGCGGGCGCTTGCGGGCCGAGATGACGGTGGACGTCACGAACTCGTCGTTCTGGCCTCGTGCGTACGCGTCCTGGATGGCCTCCACGGCGCTGCTCGCGTGCAGGCCCTCCCCGTGGACGATGGCGTCGTAGCCCTTCTTCGTGCGCTCCCAGCGCTGGTCGCGGTCCATCGCGTAGTAGCGACCACCGACCGTGGCGATGGCCGCGTCGGGGTGGGCAGCCGCGAGACGGGCTTCCAGATCGTTCAGGAAGCCGATCGAGGAGCGCGGCGGCGTATCGCGCCCGTCCAGGAGGGCGTGGATCCGCAACGACGGCACATCCTCCCGGCAAGCCAGCTCGACCAGCGCCACCAGATGACGATCGTTGGCGTGGACCCCGCCGGGACCGATGAGGCTGACCACGTGAAGCACCCCTTGCGTCCGAGCGAGGGCGCAGGCATCCCGAAGGGCGGGGCGGGAGAAGAACGAGCCGTCGTCGATCGCCGCGTCGATGCGCGGCAGGTCCTGCAGGACCGGCCGGCCGGCGCCGATGTTCAGGTGGCCGACCTCGCTGTTGCCCATCTGGCCGTGAGGCAGCCCGACCGCCTCCGCTGAGGCGCCCAACCGGGCCTGTGGCCAACGCTCCTGAAGCGACCGCCAGACCGGCATCCGCGCCGCGGCGATTGCGTCCCGCTCGGGATACCGTCCGATGCCGAAGCCGTCCATGACCACCAGGACGAGGGGCCGCGGACGGGATACGGCCGCGATCTCCCGGGACACTGGCAGCAGTCAGCCCTGCGGTCCGGCGCTGGCCGCGCGGGCGCGACCGGTCATGGCGGCGCGGGCCACGATGCCGGCCATCTCCTCCACCTTCAGGCTGGCGCCACCGACCAAGGCCCCGTCGATACCCGGCTCCGCCAGGAACTCGCCGACGCTGGCGCTCGTCACGCTGCCGCCATAGAGGATCCGGAGGGCGTCTGGATCGGACACGCCCAGGAAGCGAGCCGAATCGCGGATGGCATCGGCCATGGCAGCGGCATCGGCGCCGCGTGCCGTACGGCCGGTGCCGATTGCCCAGACCGGCTCGTACGCGATGACCAGCTGCGGGTCGATCCCGCCGGCGCCCGCCGCCGCGACGCCCAACGCGCCGTCGAGCTGCCGTCGGACGACTTCCTCGGCACGGCCTGCTTCACGCTCCTCGAGCCGCTCCCCAACGCAGAGTATGGGCACGAGACCAGCTTCGCGACAACGAAGAAGCTTGCGACCGATCGACTCATCCTTCTCGTCCTGGTCCCGACGCCGCTCGGAGTGACCCACGATGCACCATCCTGCCAGCCCGACCAGCATCGAGGCCGAGATCTCCCCGGTATAGGCGCCCGAGACCTCGGCATGGACATTCTGGGCACCGATGCCCACGCGCGTGCCGGCAAGCGCCTCGCCCACCGCCGGCAGCGAGACGTAAGGCGGGCAGATGACGCGCTGGACGAAGGGCTCCTCCGTCGCGGCGGCGATGGCGCTCGCGAGGTCCCCGGCGTCGCCGGGCGTCGTGTTCATCTTCCAGTTCGCAACGATCAGCACGGTCCGCATCATCCCACGCCGGATGTGACGGTTCCCCGCGCTGCCCGAGCCTCCAGGCGCTGGAAGCAACGCTGGACCCGGGCCCGCGAGACACCAAGCCGCTCCGCGATATCCCGGAGGCTTTGTTCCGGGGCCTCGCGGCGGAGGCGCGCGACCCGCCGGTCCATCTCCGGCAGCTCGTCCCAGTGCCCGCTCGCCATCAGCTTCTCGATGACGGCGAGCTGCCGGCTCGAGGCAGCCACCGAGCGATGAAGGTTGGCACTCTCTGCGTTGATCACCCGGTTCAGCTGACCGTGCAGCGACTGCATGACGCCCCGGGACTCCAGCTCCAGCACGGCGGCCGTGGCGCCGGCCCGGCGCAGGAAGGTGATCACCGTCTCGCGGTCCTTCCACGTGACCACGCTCCTGCCACGCCGGAGTCGCCACGAGGCGGGCAGCCCCATGATCGCCAGCCGCTCTGCCAGCAGTGGGCCCTCCTGGGGCGCCAGTACGAACTCCAGGTGCGTCCGACCCGGCGCAAGGCTGAGAGACCCGTCGACCAGGAAACGGCCTCTGAGCCAGGCCATCCGGCAGTGCTCGGCGGACGAGGCCCAGTCGAAGGGCGCCGGCGGAGCGGGAGCACGGGCGGCGTCCTCCGTGGCGCGCTCGTCCAGGCGTACGGCCAGACGCGCTACCGCGGCTGATCGCGCTCGACCCGTGGCAGCCCGACCCACCGCGGCCCGTTGCGCTCGCCGGCAGCACGCTCGGGCCGGTTCGACGCCAGCCAGCTCCGCCCGAAGGGCGGCCACGAGGTCCCGGGATCGATCCATCGCGAAACGTCAGGCGCTGCGGACCGCCGCCGGTCCCAGGCGCGACGCGGCCCGTTCCTCCTCGAGACGCAGCAGGACGGCCGCCAGCTTCCGTGGATCGTGGTGGTGAGCGTTCTGGTCATCGACCACATCCGCCAGGACGAGGCGCGGCCGGGTCTGCCTCGCTGGCAGGTCGATGGTCACCGGTGCGCTGGGGTAGCCGGGCGGCACACGTGCTTTCCGGTTGTCGTTGGCCAGGACCACGTCGACCAGGTCAGCGACACCATGGGTCTCGAGCGCAACGAGGTGCTCGCGGAGGCCGTATCCCTCGGTCTCGCCGACCTGGGCCGCCACATTCGCGACGTAGACGCGCAGGCCGGTCGCTCCTCTCAAAGCTGCCTCGATACCCGGCACCAGAAGGCTGGGCAGGAGGCTCGTGTACAGGCTGCCCGGTCCCAGCACGATGAGCTCGGCGACGCCGATCGAGGCCGTTGCGTCAGCGCTGGCGGCGACCTCCCGCGGTGAGATCCAGACGCGCCGTATGCCGGGCGAGCGGCTGATCAGCGACTGACCCTCCAGCGTCCGCCCGTCGGCCATCTCAGCATGCAGGGTGAGGGCCTCACCGGCCACCGGCACGACCTTGCCGCGCACTGCCAGGACCCGATTCGACTGGCGTACCCCCTCCTCGAA
>JBBSMF010000284.1:0-3102 GCA_038233295.1 Candidatus Limnocylindrales bacterium
AGTCATCGCCCGGGCCCCGTGCCTGCCGAGCGTGGCGACGACCGTACCGGCGCCCTCCTTTAGCGCTGCCCGGAGCGCGGCGTCCACCGGCAGTCCCCCGTAGCGTGACGTCAACGCCTCTTCCGTCGGTGCGTACAGGCTCACGCCGTCGAGGCGAAGGCCCGCGATCGGGTTCCCGCCGTCGACCGAGAGCCACACGGTCGCGCTTGATCCAGCCGCCACGGATGGCAGCGCCCTTGCCACGGCATAGCCGACATGGTCGACGTGCACCCAGCGTGCGGCCGCGCAACGGGCGACCGCGGACGGCGAGAGCCGGGGCGGACCGGCCGTACCCGGGTAGGCGCTGATGGAACGGGTGGCGGACGCCGTCGCGGCCAAGATCAGGCTCTCCGGCGAGCGAGCTCCTGCCACCACGGTGAGATCGCCGACGTCCACGCCCTCGTCGGCCAGCGACGCCCGGATCCCCTTGCCGATAGCGTCGTCGCCCACCGCCCCCACGAAAGCCACTCGGTGACCCAGTCGAGCGAGTGCCACAGCCGCCGTGGCGGCCGGACCACCACCGGCACGCTGAAGGTCGCGCGTCTCCACACGCCCATCGGCGGAGGGATGCTCCGAGACCAACGCGATGGTGTCCTGTGTGGCAAGGCCGATGCAGACCACGTCGAAGTCGCGGACGGTCACCGCGCCATTATCAGGGCCGACTCGGCTGCGCGGACAGTGACGCTCTTCGATCGAACCGACGACTACCATCCCGGGGCATGCAGCAGATCTCACCTGACGTTCTTCGCTTCCGCGACAGCTGCAACGTGTACGTCATCCGCAACGGGACCGATGCGGTCCTTATCGACTTCGGGACCGGCGCCATCCTCGAGCATCTTGCGGAGATCGGCGTGGAGCGGGTGACCGACATCCTGATGACCCATCACCATCGAGATCAGGCACAGGGTCTGCCGCGCGCGGTAGAGGTAGGCATCCGCATCTGGGTGCCGGAACCCGAGCGACATCTCTTCGAGGACGTCGACCACCACTGGCAGGCGCGCCAGCTGGTAAACGACTACGACAATCGCCAGGACCGGTTCTCGCTCCTGGAACCCGTGCCCATCACCGGGACCCTCCAGGAGTACCTGCCCCAGGAGCTCGGCGGTCGGATGATGACCGTCGTACCCACGCCCGGGCACACGGTCGGCTCGGTTTCCATCCTGGTCGACGTCGATGGTCGACGGCACTGCTTCACGGGCGACCTCATCGCCGCGCCAGGCAAGGTCTGGTCATTGGCGGCCACGCAATGGACCTATAACGGCGCGGAGGGCGTGGTCGCGACGTTGCTCTCGACACGAGACCTGCTGACGCGCGATCCTGACGTCCTGCTGCCGTCGCACGGTGATCCCATCGAGGATCCGCCCGGCGCCATACAGCTGCTGCGCGAGAACCTCCTGGACCTGCTCGAGCTGCGCGGCGAGCATCTCGCCCTGCGCAACTTCATGGCTGATCCGTTCCTGCACATCACGCCCCACTTCCTGCACAACCGGACCTCGCACGCGTACTCGTTCATCCTTCTCTCTGAGAGCGGCAAGTGCCTGATGATCGACTACGGCTACGACTTCAATCCCGGGCTCGCCTCGTCCACGGACCGTTCGGCGCGCCGGCCGTGGCTGTACTCGCTGCCCCGCCTCAAGGAAGAGTTCGGGGTGACCGAAGTGGACGTGGTCGTACCTACCCACTACCACGATGACCATGTAGCCGCCTTCAACCTGCTGCGCAAGGTCGAGGGCACCCGGGTGTGGGCCGGCGAGAACATGGTCGATGTCCTGGAGCGACCCGAGGCGCAGGATCTGCCCTGCCTCTGGTACGAGCCGATCCCGGTGGATCGCGCGCTGCCGCTGCAGAAGCCCATCGCCTGGGAGGAGTACGAGCTCACGCTGCACCCGTTGCCCGGTCACACCCTCTACGCCGTGGCCATCGAGGTGGAGGTCGATGGGAAGCGCATCCTGGCCGTGGGCGACCAATTCGTGGACTACCCCTGGCGCTACTACTACGCGGACCGGCTGCCCATCAAGGACACGCCTGAGACGTTGCCGCCCGCCGTCATCCAGAACTACGTCTACCGCAACCGGTTCCGCCAGGCCGACTACCGGGTGACGGCTGAGCTCTACCAGCGCGTCAAGCCGGACATCATGGTCTACGGCCACTGGTCTCCGGCGCACGTGGACGAGGCGCACTTCTCCGAGCTCGCCGAGCGTGGAGCAGAGCTGGAGCGCGTCCACCAGGCGCTGCTGGCTCGGGACGAGGTGGACCTGGGCACCAACGACTTCGCCGCGCGGATCCGGCCCTACTACCCGCACATCGCGGCGGGATCGGACCTGACGCTGGAGGTGGACGTGCGCAACCCGTTCCCCCGACCGGAGCAGGCTGTGGTCAGCATGGTCGCGCCCGAGGGGTGGATCGTGCGTACCTCATCGGGGGAGCCTGAGGCGCGCCTCTCTCTGGCCCCATCGGAGACCCGCACCATCGGCTTCTGCCTGACGCCTCCCAGTGGCATCGCGGTCCGGCGGGCCCGTGTGGCGGCAGACGTGACGGTCGGTGACCAGCCTTTGGGGCAGCAGGCGGAGGCACTCGTCACCGTCGTCTGAGTCCGCCGCTTCCGGTGGAGGATCGTTCGCGATCTGCGGCCGGCACTGATGGCGCCCGTATCGCAGAATGAGCGACCGAGGGAACCGATCGACCGACACGCCCACAGGAGGAACCCGCCAGGATGCTTACGCGACGCCCCGTGACCGTGTTGGTCGTGGCCATGGCACTGCTCGCTGGTTGCTCGACCGGTGCCGTCAGCCCCACGCCGCTTCCGCCCACCGAGGCACCTAGCGCGATGGCCACTGAGCGACCGTCCGCCACGGCGGCCCCGAGCGACGAGCCGTCGCCCAGCGACGAGCCGTCCGACGAGCCGAGCGACGAGCCGTCGCCGAGCGAGTCGCCGACGCAGGCGCCGACCACCGAACCCTCTCCGTCGGCAGCCGCCGTAAGTGAGGAGTGCCAGACCGCCAACCTCACCGGTCTCCAGAACCCCGGGCGGCTCACGCTGAGTACGGATACCCCGGCCTTCCC
>JBBSMF010000285.1:0-3063 GCA_038233295.1 Candidatus Limnocylindrales bacterium
CGGGACGCCGGCTGCGCCGTGATCATGCTCCATGGCTACGGCGGCGACAAGGCGGAGATCCTCGGCGCCAGCCCCATCTTCTGGGACCGCGGCTGCCACCTACTGTCATACGACGCTCGGGGCCACGGCGAGAGCTCCCGAGCATTCCTCACCTTCGGCGCTCACGAGCGCGATGACCTGCGTCTGGCGACCGACTGGCTGACCACGCGCACGGGACTTCCGCACTCCAGCATCGGCTGGCAGGGCTGGTCGTATGGCGCGGCCACGGCCATACAGGCAGCGCCTGAGGTCGCGGACCTCGCCTTCGTGATCGCCGACTCGTCCTTCTCGAGCCTGGCCGACATCGCCAGCGTGCAGGGAGAACGGCAATTCGGGTCGTGGATCTCGGTCGTCATACCTGGTGCGCTACTCGTCTCCGGCCTGCGGGCGGGCTTCGACGCTGGCGAAGTGAGCCCCGCCGCGGCCATCGCAGAGGCGGCGGTGCCCGTGTTGCTGGTCCACTCGCGGACGGATGGCTTCACCCCGGTGGAGCATTCGGAGCTCATCTTCCGTAACGCGGACCCGGTGCGGACCCGCTTGGTCATCCCCGACTGGGACGCCCCTCATGCACGCTCGTACGAAGTGGAGCCGGATGCATACACGGCCATCGTGGACGGCTTCCTGGACGATTTCGCGCCCGACTTCGGTGTCCCCGAAGCGCCCTAGCGTGGGTGGATGAGGTCCAGCTCACGCCGCGCGACCTGCGACTGAGCCTGCTCGCACGGCAATCGCTGCTGTCCCGTGCGGACATCTCCGTGCCGGCGCTGCTCGGACAGGTCGGGGGGCTCCAGACACAGTACGCGCCATCGGGTTACGTCGGTCTCTGGTCACGGCTGGCCGGCTTCCAGCGAGAGGCCCTGACGCGCGCGCTGGGAATGCGCACCGTGATCCAGGCGACGCTGATGCGCTCCACCATCCACCTGGTGCCCGCCCACGAGTACTGGCTCTACGCCATGGGAGTCCGCCGCGCAAGGCGAGACTGGTGGCTTCGCGCTCACCGGGATCCCTCGGGTGTCGGGGCGATGGAGTCGAAGGCAGACGCGCTGCGGACGGCTCTGCGCGATGGCCCGCGCACCGTCGCGGAGCTCGAGAGGGTGACCGGCGGACGGCTCGGGGACGTCGGCGTCTGGGTCGACCTGGTGAGAGTCCCGCCGTCCGGGACGTGGGAACGCCGCCGCGCGAACCTTCTGGGGCTGGCCGAGACATGGATCGGCCCCAACGAAGCGACCCAGGAGCAAGGCCTGGAGCACCTCGTTCGGGCCTACCTGCATGGCTTCGGTCCGGCGTCGTACGGCGACATGTCGTCGTGGGCGGGCGTGCCCGTCACTCCGCTGCGAGAGACAGGGGCTCGACTCGACCTGCGAGCGTTTCGCGACGTCGGAGGACGCAAGCTGGTGGACATCCCGGACGGGAAGCTCCCGCCGGCCGACACGCCGACGCCCGTGCGGTTCCTGCCGCATTGGGACGCCAACCTGCTGGTACATGCCCGGCGGACGGAACTGCTGCCCGAGGCCCATCGGCCACGCATCTTCAGCAGCAGGACCCCCTTCTCCGTGGGGACGGTCCTGGTCGAGGGTGTGGTCGCCGGCTCATGGAGCTGGCACGACGGACGGATCGACGTGGAGCCGTTCGAGCGTCTCTCGGCCGCGGCGACGCGGGACCTGGCCCAGGAAGCGGAGCGACTGGAAGCCTTTCACACCTGACCAGTGGCCCAAGCTCGCCTCAGTCGCGCAGCGGACACGCCGGCCTGACGGCGGCCCCGCGGCTCGGGTGCCGGCTCACCTCGACGGCTGGTCGCCCGCCTGCACCAGAGTAGCCGTGCGGCGAAGCCAGTCCGCGGGGTCGCGCTGGTGATACGGGTACTCGGACGGCTCGATCTCGTCCAGGAAGCGCCGGTAGATGAGCGCCTGCCGGGCGGCGGCGACCGGGTCCAGGAGCCTGGCCACGCGGGCCGGATCACAGCCCGGGATCGCCTCGCGCCAGGCACGATCCCAATGACCGGCCACTGCGTCCACCGCCGCGGCCGGGATCCGGTCCAGGAACGCGGCACGATCGAGCAGCGGATGACCGACGCCGCTGTCGCCCCAGTCAAGGAGGACCAGGCTCGTGCCGTCGCTGCGGAGGTTGCCGGGGTGAAAGTCGCCGTGGACGAGCGCGTCGGGCAGGGCGCAGTCGGCGACAGCAGCGAAGCGCTCGTCCAGTCCCCGGACGAAACCGGCCAGGATCCGGCGCTCGCCTTCATCAAGCTCTGAGGCTGTCCGCTCCACGACGCTCGCGATGGCCTCGGCCAGCGCTGGCGCCCGCCAGTCGGGCAGCCCCAGCGCTATCAGCTCCTCGACCCGCCCGATGGAGCCACACTGCAACTCGACCAGCAGCGTCACCATCCGCAGCAGCACCGAGCCTGAGGCCTCGTACATGTCGTCGCCGGGGACATCGCCCATGAGGGAGCGAGCGCCTTCATGACCGAGCAGACGCGGAACAGCCTGGCCCGCGACCTGCGCGAGGCGCGTCAGCAACGGACCCTCGTGCGCCATGAACGGTGGCACCACCTTCAGCCATGCTTGTCCGCCCGTGGTGGGCAGGCGCCACAGGCTCGACAGGTTCCAGCTCTTCACCTGCTGTGGCCGGCCCGTGAGCTGCAGATCCTGATCGATGAGGACCGACGAAGCCCACTCAAGGTCCGCCGCCGGGCCACCGGTTCGGGCCCACGTCTGGCGCAGCGGATGATCATCCAGGCTACCGGTCCACGGTTCTAGTGCGACCGGATGATCCGACTCCGCGAGGTACGTGACGTGGCCCCCTGCCCTTCGGTGTGGCTCGACTTCCAGCATCCGCAGGATGGTCACCGGCAGACCGAGGCGGCCACGGACATCGCGCACGATGGGCGCCACATCGGGCCACCACGGGCTCTCCACCGGGAATGGGGCCAGTCGGCCGCGCGGACGGCCGTCCGGCGTCACCAGCACCAGCGAGACGATGCGCGACGGGGGCTCCACCGCGACACCATACGACGGACAGCGAAGA
>JBBSMF010000286.1:0-3062 GCA_038233295.1 Candidatus Limnocylindrales bacterium
GTCCCCCGGATGACGGGGAGAGGCTGACCGCGCTCGGTGGCGACGCCCGGGATGGACTTCAGCAACGCCTCGGTGTACGGGTGCTGGGGAGAGGCAAGGACCTCCGCTGTCCGCCCCTGCTCCACGACCCGGCCGGCATACATCACGACCACGTGATCAGCGATCTGGGAGACCACGCCGAGGTCATGGGTGATGAGCAGCATGGACATGTCCAGACGCTCGCGCAGCTCAGCCAGCAGGGCGATGATCTGCGCCTGGATGGTGACGTCCAGAGCGGTCGTCGGCTCGTCGGCGATGAGTAGCCTGGGCTCGCAGGCGAGTGCGATGGCGATCATCACGCGCTGGCGCATACCACCCGACATCTCATGCGGATAGTCGCGTACCCGGCGTTCGGGAGCAGCGATGCGCACGAGCTTGAGCATCTCGACCGCGCGATCCATGGCCTCCCTGCGGCTCACATCCTGGTGTGCCCGGACGGCCTCGGCGATCTGGGCACCGACGCTGTACACCGGGTTCAGCGAGCTCATCGGCTCCTGGAAGACCATCCCGATCTTGTCGCCGCGGATCCTTCGGAGCGCCTCCTCTTCGGCGCCCACGAGCTCCTGTCCAGCGAAGCGGATGGAGCTACCCGGCTGGATGTGACCCGGAGGATCGATGAGGCCGGTGATCGACATAGCGGTGACGCTCTTGCCGCAGCCGGACTCGCCGATCAGTCCTACGGTCTGGCCGGCGGCGATCTCGAACGACACGCCGTCGACGGCTCGGGCGATGCCTGAGCCGGTATGGAACCAGGTGGACAGGTCGCTGATCAGGACGAGCGGTTCGGCCCCGCTCACACCCGCAGATACCGCAGTCGCGGGTCGAGCGCGTCGCGGAGGCCATCGCCCACCAGCGAGTAGCCCACCACCGCCAGGACGATGGCCAGGCCGGGACTGAGCAGCAACCACGGCGCAGTGAAGAAGCGCGACTGACTCCCGCTCAACATGGCGCCCCACTCCGGGGTGGGCGGCTGGGCTCCGAGCCCGATGAAGCCGAGGCTGGCAAGCCCCACGATGACAAGCCCCATGGCCAGTGTCGTCGTGATGATGAGCGGCGCCATGGCGTTGGGCAGGATGTGCAGGAAGATGATCCTCAACGGCGACGCTCCGAGGGCCTCTGCGGCAGCGACGTACTCGCGCGTGCGAAGAGAGAGGACCATCGTCCTCATCAAGCGCGCGTAGAACGGGATACCGGCGATCCCGAAGGCGATGAGCACCTGGACGAGGCCCGGCCCCACCACTGAGACCACGAGAAGAGCGAGCAGGAGTGCGGGGAAGGCGAGGATCGCGTCCATCACGCGCATGACCGCGTCGTCGACGATGCCCGCGAAGTAACCGGCGATGAGACCGATGGCAGCACCGACGGACGCCGCGATGGCCACCCCGACGAAGCCCATCACCATCGATACGCGAGCGCCGTAGAGCAGCCGCGTCAGTTGGTCCCGACCAAGTTCGTCCGTCCCGACGAGGTGGGCTGGCGACGGTGGCCGAAGAACGTTCGCAAGGTCGATCTGGGTGGGCGAGTACGGTGTCAGGAACGGCGCCAGGAGACCCAGCCCCAGTAGCGTGAGCACGATGAGCAAGCCGGCCTGGATCGTCCGGGATGATCGGATGATGGCGCCGATACCGCGTAGCCGCCGACCGCCCGCGCCCGCGCCAGCGCCGGTAAGGACTGTGACGGCGGCTGAGGTGGTGTCCGGATCATGGATGTCCGGCGTGGCGCTCACGCTCGGGCCTGGATGGAGGCAAGTACACGCGGGTCCAGCCGCGCCTGGGCGATGTCGACGATGGAGTTCACCGCGACGTACAGCAGCGCGACGATGATGACCGACCCCTGCACCACCGGATAATCGCGCACCTGGAGCGAGCCGAAGATGTAGTTGCCCACCCCCGGCCAGGCGAAGACGATCTCGACCAGCAGGGCTCCGGTGAGGAGCGCGACCAGCTCGAAACCGAAGACCGTGACCATCGGGTTCATCGCATTACGAACACCATGACGCATCACGACAGTGCGCCACTTGAGTCCCTTGGCTCGCGCGGTGCGCACGTAGTCCTCACCCAGCACCTCGAGCAGGCTCCCACGCATGAGGCGCGTCCAGAAGGCGATGGAGGGCAGGGCCAGGGCAAGCGCCGGCAGGAACAGGTGATGCAGGCCCTCCAGCGTGATGTCCGGGCGTCCGGCAAGCAGCGAGTCGATGAGCACGAAGCCCGTCCTGTTGTCCAGATCGGTCTGAAGGTCCAGGCGGCCGCTCAGGGGGAACAGCCCCAGCAGGTAAGCGAAGATCCAGATGAACATGAGGCTCACCCAGAAGACCGGCAGACCCACCACGGTCGAAGAGGTCAGGCGGGTCAGCAGATCCAGACGGGATCCGCGCCGCACGGCCGCCAGGATCCCGATGGGGATGGCCACGAGGACCTCCAGCAGGAACGCCGCGGCGGCCAGTTCCATGCTCGCGGGGACCCGGGCGGCAAGGTCCGACAGCACGGGCTGGTTGGTGCGGATGGACGTTCCCAGATCGAGCGCCGCCACGCGCTGGAGATACAGCCCGTACTGCTCATGCAGCGGCCTGTCCAAGCCCAGATACTCCCGAACTCGTTCTATCTGAGCCGGCCTGGCATTGGGCGGCGCCATGGCCGTGGCCGGATCGCCAGGCACGAGGCGGACTATGAAGAACGTGGCGCTGACGACGACGAAAGCGGTGAGGAGCGCACTGGCGACACGCTGGAGACTGAATCGCAGCATCCGCTAGCGGGTGAGTCAGCCGGCCGGCCGCCCGCTGCGGGCGACCCCGCTCACTCCTCGAGCCACACGTTGATGAAGTGGAAGGCCGCCGTATCCAGCCCCCTGACATTCGTGGACGCGGCGCGAACCACTTCCGTATGAGCGATCGGGATGTAAGCCACGTCATCGTAGAGCTGCTGCTGCATCTCGCCGAAGACCTGCAGCCGCAGCTCCGGATCCACGGCCCCGTTCATCCGCTCGAACAGCTCCATGAAGGCGGGGTTCTTCGAGGCGTAGTTGGA
>JBBSMF010000287.1:0-3060 GCA_038233295.1 Candidatus Limnocylindrales bacterium
CAGCCCCCGCCAGGGCGCCCCCGACGATCATCAATGGCAGGGCCACGATGCTGGGCAGCCCACCCAGGACCATGCCCAGCCCCGCCGCTGCGATGGCACCGGCCAGCAGCTGTCCCTCAGCGCCGATGTTGTAGTAGCCGGCTCGGAAGGCGAGGGCCACGGCGGTGCCCGTGAACAGGATGGGTGTCGCAGAGACCAGCACCTCGAGGAACGTGCCCGTGGACATGAGCGGCTGGATCAGGAAGCGGAAGAAAGCGTCGAAGGGGTCCGCGCCCGCGGCGATGACGAAGGCTGAGGTGACCAGGAAGGTCACCAGCAGCGCCAAGGGAACGACCAGCGGCGCGGACGATGTCATGGACAAGGTGACAGCGCCGCTGCGCAGCCAGCGACGTCCCCGATCGGCCGCGCCGGTCACGCTGTGGCGCGTCCCGCCATCAGCAAGCCCAGACGTCCACGGTCTGCGCTGGCCGCGTCGAGCTCAGCCATGACGCGGCCCTCGTACATGACCATGACCCGGTCGGACAGAGCCAACAACTCATCGAGGTCCTCCGAGACCAGCAGCACGGCCGCTCCCCGCGCCCGTGCCGCCAGCAGCTCGGCATGCACGTACTCGGTGGCACCCACGTCCAGTCCCCGCGTCGGCTGCGACACGATCAGGACCCGCGGCTCAGCGGAAAGCACACGCGCCAGGAGGACCTTCTGGATGTTGCCGCCGGACAGGGTGCGGATGGGCGTCTCCGGCGTGGCGCGGATGGAGAAGCGGTCGATGAGGGACTCGGCGTGCTGGCGGATGGCACGCTCGTCGAGGCGCCCCCCGCGGCGATAGAGGTCGAGGCGCTCCAGCACCAGGTTGTGGGCCACCGAGAGGTCGCCCACGATGCTGGCATGGCGGTCCTCGGGGATGCGACCGATGCCGGCCCGCAGGATCTCCGGCACCCCGCCGCCGTGCAGGCGGGTGCCGGCCACCTCGACCCGGCCACCGCTGGCTGTGCGGGTCCCGGAGAGCACCTCCACCAGCTCCCGCTGGCCGTTGCCTGAGACGCCCGCCACCCCCAGGATGTGACCGGCCGGCAGATCGAAGGAGATGCCCTGCAAGGCCGTCAAGCCGTTCGAGCCCTTCGCCTCCAGGGCCCTGACCGACAGGGCAGGCCGGGCTGTCCTCCCGGCACCCCCGGAATCGCCGGTCCCGGGCGGGGACACCTCATCAGGCGCAAGTCGCGCCTGCGCGCCCAGCGCTCGGCCGACCATCATCTCGGCCAGCGTGCGCTCGTCCAGCGAGGCTGTCTCGCCGCTTCCGGCCACCCGTCCGCGCCGCAGGACGGTGACGCGTTCGGTGAGCTCGAGGACCTCCCGGAGCTTGTGGCTGATGAACACGATGGCCATGCCCTGCGCGGCGAGCTTGCGCAGCGCGGTCATCAGCCCATCGACCTCCTGCGGCGCCAGCACGGCGGTTGGCTCGTCCAGGATCAGGATCCGACAGTCCCGCGCGAGCGCCTTGAGGATCTCCACCCGCTGCTGCTCACCCACCGAGAGTGAGTCGACCCGCGCGTCCGCTCGGACCCGCATCCCCAGCCGGTCGGCGGCCTCCTCCGCGGACCGCGTGGCCACGGCGAGGTCCACGCGAACGCCGGAGCCACGACCCAGGGCCAGGTTCTCGGCCACGCTCATCGGACGCACCAGCGAGAAGTGCTGCGTGACCATTCCGATGCCCGCGCCGATGGCGTCCCTGGGCGAGCGGATGGTCAGGGCACGGCCGTTCACCTCGATGACCCCGGCGTCTGGTTGCGTCAGCCCGTACAGGATGCGCATGAGGGTCGTCTTGCCAGCGCCGTTCTCGCCCAGCAAGGCATGGATCTCACCGGGCCGGACCGACATCTCGATGGCATCGTTGGCCAGGAGGGCTCCGAAGCGCTTGGTGATGCCCCGCAGCGCAACGGCAGGCGCCGCGGTGGGTGACGGATCCACCGTCGACCTGGCGTCTACTCGCTGGGCGGGATGACCGAGCCCGGCGGGGCCGCCTCGATGATGTCGACCCGGAACGTGCCGTCCGTGATGGCTGCCTGCTTGGCCTGCACCTGCTGCGCCAGCTCCTCGGGGATCCCGCCCTCGATGTCCGTGTTGATGGGCGCCAGCGCAGCACCACCCTTGGCCACCATGGAGAAGTCCTTCAGATCCTGGGCCGTGTAGGCCCCGGCGGCGACTTGATCGATCACGTAATCGACCGTGGGGGTCATGTTCCAGGTCACGCTGGTGATGACGTTCGCGGGGGCCAGCTCCTGCTGATCGGACATGTTGCCGATGGCCAGCAGGCCATTCTCCTGGGCCGCCTCGATGACCCCGAAGCGCTCGGCGTAGAGGACGTCGGCGCCCGCATCTATCTGGGCCAGCGCCGCTTCCTTGGCGGCTGCCGGATCGAACCAGGAGTTGATGAAGGTCACTTTCACCTCGACCTCAGGGTTGGTCTCCTGCGCACCGGCGATGAAGGCGTTGGTGATGCGGTTGACCTCCGGGACGGGGTAGCCGCCAACCACGCCCAGCACGTTCGACTCGGTGAGGCCCCCGGCCAGCATGCCGGCCAGGTATGCCGGCTCGTGGATCCAGTTGTCGAAGACCGACAAGTTGGGGTCGGCCGGTCCGCCGCCGGAGCCGAAGACGAAGGCGATCTCAGGGTAGTCGCTGGCCACCCGCCGGATCGCCTCCTCGTTGCCGAATCCATCACCGAAGATCACCGCCGGCTGCTCCTGCGAGGCGATCTCGCCCAGCACCCGTTCCATGTCGCCGGAGTACCCGATGTCATCGGTGAACCCATACTCGATGCGACCGGCGCCCCTCTCCGCCTCCAGTGCCGCGTGGATGACGCCGTCCCAGGGCTCTTCGATCTGTGTCGCGAAGGCCCCGAAGACCTTGACCGCGCCAGCCGCGCCACTGGCCGCCGGGCTACCACCCGGCGCGCTCGAGGCGGGGGTCGACGCCGCCGGTGCGGTCGCCTGGCAAGCAGCGAAGGCGAGCGTGGCGGCGCTGGCGACGGCGAGCAGAAGTTGCCCTCGGCGATGCGCTCGG
>JBBSMF010000288.1:0-3023 GCA_038233295.1 Candidatus Limnocylindrales bacterium
AGTGACGACGGTCATAGCGGTCCGCCGCCGGAGACCGAGGTCGCCGCCGATCCCGCTGCGGCCGCCCCCGTGCTCTACGACGCCACGGCGCCGGAACGACTCGAGGGCGAGGTGCACGACCTGGAGCTGGTCATGACGGAGCGCGAGATGACCGTCGCGCCGGGTTTCGTCCAGAAGGTGTGGACCTTTGGCGGCACCGTGCCAGGCCCGGTGATGCGCGTCAAGGTCGGGGACACCATCCGCGTGCGGCTAATCAATCCGACGGAGAACGAGGTCTCACACTCGCTCGACTTCCACTCCAGCCAGGTGGCTCCCAACGACGAGATGCGCTCGATCGCGCCCGGCGAGGAGCTCACCTACGAGTGGACCGCCGAGTACGCGGGCGTCTGGATGTACCACTGCGGCACGGCCCCGGTGCTCCACCACGTGGCCAACGGGATGTACGGCATGGTCATCGTCGAGCCGCGCGAGGGATTGCCCGAGGTCGATCACGAGTTCGCCCTGGTCCAGAGCGAGTGGTACCTCGGTCCGCAGGCAGAGCTGACCAGCCTGGAGAAGGCCGCGGAGGCGGCCGCGGCGCCGGACTTCGTCGCCTTCAATGGGGTCGCGAACCAATACCAGGAGACGCCCCTTCAGGTCGAGACCGGTGCACGCGTGCGCATCTTCGTACTGAATGCCGGGCCGAACGTCGACAGCTCCTTCCACGTGATCGGCACGATCTTCGACACGGTCATCAAGGAAGGCGTGGCACTTCGCAAGGGCAACGAGGGTGACTGGGGCGCCCAGGCGGTGGATCTCTCGCCTGCGCAGGGAGCGATCGTGGAGTTCACCACCGCCGAGGACGGGGTCTACCCCATCGTCACCCACGCCTTCAACCTGGCTTCACGCGGCGCCCTCGGCCTGATCCAGGCCGGCGACGGCGACCCGACCAACTAGGGTCCCAGGATGCGAGCCGGTCCCCTGCCGATGGTGGACCGACCCAAGGCGGGGACAGGCCGCATCAGGGACCGCCGGATCACGGCGCTGGGTATCGGGCTGGCGGCCGCGTACGTGGCGCTTGCCGCCGTCGCTCTCTTCGTGCCCGTCTCCATGCGCCAAGGCGGCTGGCTGCCTCTTCACCTGGCGCTGGCTGGCGGGGCTGTCACGGCCATCGCCGGGGTGATGCCCTTCTTCAGCGCCGCCGTGGCGTCAGTCTCGCCCGGCGCTCCGGTCATCCGCCTTGCCGGCGTCCTCGGTGTGGCACTCGGCGCCGCGGTCGTGATAGCAGCACGCGTCGTCTCCACCAGCGATCCGTCGTTCGGAGCGATATCCGCCGTGGGCGGGCTCGTCTACCTGGCTGGGATCGCTGCCGTAGCTGCCGCCACGCTGCTCCCGCTGCGTCAGGCTCTGGGCACGCGGCGCGTGATCCTGGCGGTCTCGTACGGGGCGGCACTGGCTGCCATCGCCATCGGCGCGTCCATCGCCACGCTCTTCGTGGGCGGCTGGCAGCCTGTCGTGGAGGCATGGGACGTGCTCAAGCCCGCGCATGCCTGGCTCAACGTCGGCTCCGTCTCGATGGTGGTGGCGGCCTCTCTCCTGCACCTGCTCCCGACGGTCGCTGGAGCGCGCATCGGAATGGAGCGGTCGGGCCGCCTGGTCATCGTGGCGCTCAGCGCCGGGCCGTTCCTGGTGGCTACGGGGCTGGCGACCCGGAGCTGGGCCGTCGCTGCGTCCGGTGCGCTCACGACACTGTCCGGCGCGCTGCTTCTGGCCTGGTACGCGCGCGGCGTCCACGCTCGGCGCGGCCGCTGGTCAAGCGATCCGCGTTGGCACGGCTTCGCGCTGGCATCGCTCCTCGCCGCGGTGGCGTGGTTCGTGGTCGCCATCGCGATCGCTGCCTGGGGGACCGTGGAGGGCGGTGCATCGGCGGCGGGCTGGCGACCGTCCACGTTCATCGTGCCGTTGGCGGTCGGCTGGGTGGTCCAGGCGCTGATCGGGGCGTGGACGCACCTTGTCCCAGCTGTGGGCCCGGGTGATCTCGCGCGCCATGCGCGCCAGCGGGATCTGCTCGGGCGCGCGGCGCCCTCACGCTGGTGGGCCTTCCAGGTGGGCACCGGAGCCCTGGCTCTGGGCCTCACGATGGAGCGGCCGGAGCTGGCCATCGCCGGGGCGCTCCTGCTGCTGGCCTCGGCCGGGCTGTCGATCCTGCTTCTTGCCGCCGCGCTGACGGTTCCCGAACGTCGACGACCCGAGGTCACGCGGATCGTCACCCCGGATGCCGCCTAGACTCATCGCATGCGGATCGTGGACGCTGCGGAGGCGGTGAGCGGCATCCGGTCGGGCGAGACCATCTACGTTCACGCCGCGGCGGCGGCTCCGTCGGTCCTCCTCGACGCTCTGGTGTCCCGCGCGCGCGAGCTCCACGAAGTCCGTGTCGTCCACCTCCACATCGAGGGACCAGGACCGCACCTCCAGCCGGAGATGGCGCCGCACTTCCGCCACACGGCGCTGTTCATCGGCCCGAACGCCCGCCGGGCCGTGAACGAGGGACGCGCCGACTACGTGCCCACCTTCCTGTCCGACATCCCAGTGCTCTTCCGCGAGCGGATCATCCCGCTGGACACCGTGCTGGTGAACGTCTCGCGACCAGACGCACACGGGCTCGTTTCCCTGGGCACGTCCGTCATCGCCATGCCGGCGGCCATCCGCGCCGCAAACACCGTCATCGCGCAGCTCAACGACGCGATGCCGCGCACGCTTGGTGACAGCTTCATCCACGTCGATGAGATCGACCTTGCTGTGGAGCTGGACATCCCGCCCTATGAGCGGCTTCCGGCGCCCATCGGCGAGGCCGAGCGACGCATCGGTGGATATGTGGCGGATCTCGTGCCGGACGGTGCCACGCTTCAGTTGGGTATCGGCGCCATCCCTGCCGCTGTGGCACTCGAGCTGCACGGCAAGCGTGACCTGGGCATCCACACCGAGATGTTCACCGACGTCGTGGTCGATCTGGTGGAGGCGGGGGTCGTCACAGGCGCTGCCAA